>JAFVZV010000129.1 GCA_017507985.1 Clostridia bacterium | reverse complement strand
CAGGCGTCGACGAAAAATTCATCGAGCAATACGGCAACTACAAAGCCAAAATCGACCTTTCCCTTCTGAATGAGGATCGTCCCGACGGCAAGCTCATTCTCGTTACCGCCATTACCCCCACCCCTGCAGGCGAGGGTAAAACGACCACCACCATCGGTCTTGCCGACGGTCTGTCCCGCATCGGCAAAAACGTCACCGTCGCTCTGCGTGAGCCCTCGCTCGGCCCCGTATTCGGCGTCAAGGGCGGTGCGGCAGGCGGTGGATATGCCCAGGTCGTTCCCATGGAGGACATCAATCTGCACTTTACGGGCGACTTCCACGCCATCGGTGCGGCCAATAACCTGCTTGCGGCCATGCTGGACAACCACATTCAGCAGGGCAACTCTCTTGAAATCGACGTCCGCAAGATCACCTGGAAACGCTGTGTCGATATGAACGACCGCCAGCTCCGCTTTATCGTGGACGGTATGGGCGGTAAAGCCAACGGCGTGCCTCGTGAGGACGGCTTTGACATCACCGTTGCCTCCGAGATCATGGCTGTATTCTGCTTGGCAAGCTCTATCACGGATCTTAAGGAGCGACTCTCCCGCATCATCGTGGGCTACACCTACGACGATAAGCCCGTTACCGCCGGCGATCTCAAGGCAGTCGGTGCAATGACAGCACTCTTAAAGGACGCCTTCAAGCCCAATTTGGTACAGACGCTGGAGGGCACGCCCGCCTTCGTTCACGGCGGCCCGTTTGCCAACATTGCCCACGGCTGCAACTCGGTCATGGCAACCAAGCTGGCACTACGCATGGGCGACTACACCGTCACCGAGGCCGGCTTTGGCGCCGATCTGGGTGCGGAAAAGTTCCTTGACATCAAGTGCCGCATGGCAGGTCTGACGCCCGACGCCGTTGTCGTGGTCGCTACCGTCCGCGCCCTCAAGATGCACGGCGGACTGCCCAAGACGGCTCTTGGAACGGAGGATCTGGTGGCGCTGGAAAAGGGTATTCCAAATTTGCTCCGTCACGTATCCAACATCAAAAACGTCTACAAGCTGCCCTGCGTGGTGGCTGTCAACCGCTTCCCGACCGACACGGATGCCGAAATCGACTTTATCATCGCCAAGTGCCGTGAGCTGGGGGTTAACACCGTGCTGTCGACTGTTTGGGCCGAGGGCGGAAAGGGCGGCGAGGATCTCGCCCGCGAGGTCGTTCGTCTTTGCGAGGAGGAGCAAGGTGACTTTACTTTCTCCTACGAGCTGGATCTGCCCATCGCCGACAAGATCGAGGCCGTCGTCAAGAAGGTCTACGGTGGTGACGGCATCATTATCACGCCCGCTGCCAAAAAGCAGATCGATCAACTGACCGCTCTGGGCTTTGATAAGCTGCCCATCTGCGTGGCCAAAACGCAGTACAGCTTCTCGGATGATCCGACCAAGTTGGGTGCGCCCGAGGGCTTTACCGTAACTGTCCGCAACGTCAAGGTCTCCGCAGGCGCAGGCTTCATCGTCGTCCTGACGGGCGATATCCTGACCATGCCCGGTCTGCCCAAGTCTCCCGCCGCCGAACGCATCGACGTGGATGAGAATGGTAAGATTACAGGTTTGTTCTGATAAGAATAAAAGTACGTTGAGGGGAACTTCTTTCGAGAAGTTCCCCTCAAACGCCCCTCAAGAACTTGAATAAAAGAAAATAAAGGCTTACCCTTGCAACTTCTTCTATCTCTGTATAGGGAAAGAAAGCGGGCTGTTCCATAGGTACTGCCGCAAGAAGTGGGGCCCTCTCCTCGCTTACGCTCGGCATAAATCTGCTCCGCAGATTTACTCCGTCCCCCTTCCCCTTCTTCTCCACGATATTAGAATTGCTTTAACAAATTTTGCCTTCTTTGCCTGCCGCGCGTGGTGGCTGCCGCAAGGCCGCAAGAAAAGGTTAGAAAAACAAAAAAGAGGGGATGAAAACCCCCTCCGCGGCGACCCACGGATCTTGGCCAAAGCCTCACCATTTTTTTGCTCTTGCGAGCTCACGCCTATTTGCAAACCGAGGTGTCAAGAATACTCGTTGAGCCCTCAACCATAAATGCACGGCTTGCTTTTTAAGTGTCCCCAAGATTATCCACTTGGGGCAATGTCGGAGCACCCGACAGGTGTACATGATTTCATGTACCTGGATCTATCATACCACGTTTTTCGTAAATGTCAAGAAAAATTTTGCCTGCCGCGCGTAGTGGCTGCCTTGAAGCACAGCACAACCGAGAAACATGTTTATCTCTTGATATGCTTTGTAGCGCGGCACAAAAAGGGGAATCCAAGGGGGAACGCCTTGGTTTCCTTCTTGGCTACTTCTTGGGAAACACCAAGAAGTAGCATAAAAAACCGGCACACCGAACGCGCGCACCGCAGGTGCGCAGGGTGAGGCTGTAGAAAAAGTAGTTAAAACCTTACCTCCCCCTTTCTTAATAATTTTTGAAGATTCTCTTATCCTCGTTGAAAGTTATCCTGCCTTGTTGTATAATGTCAACGAACAAAATCCGACATCATGTTTTCAAGGAGCCAACATGTGGACGTTTTCCGATCTGATCAAAAACTTCTTTTTACATAAAGATTTTCTCCCCGCCAAAGAAATGATCCCGGGGACGATGTTTACCCCACTTCACTTCATTTTTGCCGCTTGTGTGGCCGCGCTTTTGATCCTTCTTGGTCTTCATATTGCCAAAAAGAGTGAAAAGACCATTCGCGTCACATTTAGTTGCATTTGGGCAGTCATGGTCGTGCTGGAAGTTGTTAAAATCTGGTGGGAAAGCTGTTTTGGCAAGACAATCAGTATTGAATGGGGCGGCATTCTGCCCCTGTATCCCTGCAGCATCTTCATGTACGCTATGCCCTTTGCCATTTGGGGCCACGGACTTGTCCGCCGCGCGGCCTGTGGCTACGTTTGCTCGCTGGGCTTGCTCGGTGCGTCGATCAATTTCGTCTATCCTGCCACCATTCTCGGCAACTATTCCTGCATTTCATTTGCAGGCTTTCATACCTTTTTCTATCACGGTATGATGCTTCTGTGCGCCCTCATTATGCTGCGCTCGGGCTATCACTCTTATAAAAATGTAACCAAATGGTACGATCTTTTGCTCCCCGCTGCACCCTTTTTGGCCGTTTCCATCGTAGCCAATGCCGTTAATTTTTCCCATATTCATTCGGATTATATGTTCTTCCGTTTGGATTCTTTCATTTTTGCTCCCATCGGACAAGCTACCCCCGACTTTTTGGCTGTAATTATCGTCTACATCGCCTATCTTCTCATTCACGCCCTGCCCTATCTTCCCTCGTACGTTGTCAATCGAAAGAATAGGACGGCTGCGTAACACAAAGGAGTTATTATGAATTTCTGGGTTAAATTGCAACAGATCTGCGAGACGGAAATGCCTCGCCCCGGCAATTACGGCTGGTTCCATCTTCTGTTTTTTGCGCTGTCTATTATCGTAGGCATTCTCCTGTGTGTGACGCATAAAAAAGGCGACGATGCTCGCGTGCGCCGTGCCGTATTCATCACGGGCGTTCTCGTCATTTTCCTTGAAGTTTTCAAGATGTTCGTCTACAGCTTTTATATTGAAGATAATAAGCTCATCTGGGACTTTCAGTGGTATGCCTTCCCTTGGCAGTTCTGCTCCACCCCTATGTACGTCAGCATCCTGACGGGCATTTTCCGTAAAGGTAAGGTGCATAAAAGCCTGATGGCTTATCTTGCCACCTACGCCTTGTTTGCGGGGTTGTGTGTCATGTTTTACCCCAACGACGTATTCATCGGAGAGATCGGCGTCAACGTTCAGACCATGATCTGCCACGGCTCCATGCTGACCATCGCCATCTACCTGTACGGCTCGGGCTACGTCAAGACAGAGCACAAGACCATCCTGCGCGCCATCCCCGTGTTTGCCGCGGCCGTCGGCATTGCTGCGCTGCTCAACGAGGTCATGTTTCACAGCGGGATCATCGGCGACGAGACCTTCAATATGTTCTTCATCAGCCCCCATTTCGAGGGCACGCTGCCCGTCTATTCGTCGGTGCAGGCCGTCGTTCCCTTCCCCTGGTGCCTCATCATTTATATCCTCGCCTTCTCCGCCGCATCGTATATCATGCTGCTGGGCGCGTGGGGCATCAAAAAGCTGATCAAGCGGAAAAAAGTATAAAAAAAGAACCGACAAAGGGTCGGTTCTTCTTTTTATATTCCCAACACCCCGCCAAGTCCGCTGATATCAAACAGCACGCCGAAAACGAGGCCGACGGCGAACAACAGGCCGATGACGCGCAGGCTGTCTTTGACCGGGCGATTGACGCGGAGCAAAACGAGAATGCCCACGCCCGCGCCGACAAGCAAGCCCGATAGCATCGCGCCTGCTGACAGCACGCCCGACAGATACAGCTGGGTGATGGCAACGGACGAGGCACAGTTGGGAATCAATCCAACCAACGCCGAGAGCAAGCAGCTCAGCACGGGTGAGGCGCCGAGCAGATCGGTCAGCACGCTCTCACCGAGCAGTTCGAGCGTCAGATTGAGCGCCGCGCTGACAGCAAACACGCTGAATGTAATCTGAGCCGTATGAATGAGGGCCGCCAGCCAAAGACTGCGGTCGTCGCAATGGCAATGCCCCGACCGGCACATCTCACCAATGTGATGCTCGTGCCCGTGATCCTTGTGGATCAATCGCGCCACGGCGTCGACGGCAAGGCCTGCCAGCATGGCGAAGACGACCTTAACGCCGAGAATGGTCAATATCTTGCCAGCAGGCGCGCCCGAGGAGATAAGCAGCGGTAGCATTTCGTCCGAGGTCGACCAAAAAATGGCCAGAAGCGTACCCGTGCTGATGATGCGTCCCGCATAAAAGGTCGCGCCTGCCGCAGAAAAGCCGCATTGGGGCAACACGCCAAGAAGCGCACCGATCACAGGCCCTGCCTTGCCCGCTTTAGCAATGGCCTGCTCGGTTTTTTCACCTGCACGGCGCTCGAGCAATTCCATACCAAGATATGTCAGATATAAAAACGGAACGAGGGGCAAGGTATGCTCGACCGCGTGTAGTATTGCATGAAGCAAGGATTCAAAAAACGCCATTCGCACTCTTTGGTCTGCACGTTGTTCCCGAAAATATTTCGTTTCCGCTTGCGGAATGTTGCTGTTAAAGCAACAAGAAATATTTTGGAACGGTGTAAGTTGACTTTCAACTTACCACTCACTGCGCACACCGTTCTCCTTTCGTTTGTTTTCACAATCACGGCACACGCCGTGTAGCATCGAATCGCCGCAATGAACGACAAATCCGTGATGCTCGCGCAAATGCTTTGTCACAGTGTCGGTCAGGTCACAGTCCAAATGAGTGACGCGGCCGCAAAGGGAGCATTGAAGATGAAAATGCGCCGCACAATTTTGCTCGGGGGCTACGTATTGATAAGTATGCACCGCGCCACCTGCGCCGTCGGTCTGTTCAAAGCGACGGAGTATGCCGCTCGCGCAAAGCTGTGAGAGTTGGCGATATACCGTGCTTTTGCCCATCAGAGCAGTACCCTGTTCGTTGGTCCTGCAGACCAGCGTGCAGACCTGCTCGGCGGTAAAATGACGGTGGGGGTAGGATTGGAATAAAGACAACACCGCGCGGCGAGCGGGGGTGGTGTATTGTTTTTTCATGGAAACCTCCCGGGGGTATTCTGTGTTTTTGGCAACTACTTCTACGGACGATCATACTGCGAGCTTTCGGCTCGCGCTGATCTGTACCGGTTTTTAGTGTACTTTCTTTGTCGCTGAACAAAGAAAGTACGAAAGAAAATCAGCTTAAGGGCTTAATGCCCTTAAGAAACTCGCAAAACTTGTCTCTTTCGCTATCTTTTGGTGGTTACCAAAAGGCGTTGTTGCATCTGCAAACTTTGCGTCGGCAAATCAAAAGATTTGCCTCCTTGTGCAAGCAGGCTATCGTTTTCTGCTTTATTCCGTGCCGCGCTTCAATGTGCTTCACGAAAAAAATATATAAATTTTTTCTGCATCTCTCGCCGTTTTTCCACCACGCGCGGCAGGCGAAGGAGGCAAGACGTTTTTGTTTGAAATTTAGTTGGACTGGGGTGCGTCGCAGATAGTTAAGGCATTTGCTTTCGCTCGTTGCGTACGTCTTCCGTGTTTGTAGAAGAAGTGGTTTAAAAATTGCTGATATTCTTGCTCTCCCACACGTTCGAAAATGAGAATGATTCTCATTTTTTAACCTCGATATTATATCATTCTCTCCCCTTTTTGTCAATAGAAAAACTCAATTATTCCCTTGATTTTCCTCGTATTTTTCACGTTTTTCTATTTTTGTTAATAAAAATACCAAAATACTATCCTTAATTTTGCCATTCTTGGTCACAAACGACAAAATGCCTCTTGACAATTATAAAATTTATGGTAAAATATATATTGAGACTTTATAGGAAGCTGTTCGCGCTTCGAAATTTAATTAGGAGGCCTCATATGAAAAAATTTTTATCCATTTTACTGGCATTGCTGATGGTCGTGTCGGCTTGCGTCGGTTTGGTTGCTTGTAATGACCCGGAAAATCCCGGTAATACCGACACCCCCGGCGATACCACCAACCCCGGCGATACCACCAACCCCGGTGATAAAGGTGAACAACCCGTCGTTCGCATCGAGCTGAAATTCCCCGAGGAATACAACTTTGAAGATGACGGCGAAGCTGCATCCTTCCACATTCTTCAGTGGTCTGTTGATGATGAGAACCAGGCCGGTACGGCATGGATCCCGTGGGAAGAGGGTGACGTCAATATGGATGACGGTGACCTGATCAGTAAGCAGATTCTGGAGCGTAACTCACTGGCTGAGGAAAAGTTCGGCGTTGAGATCAGTGCCGAATACGTCGGCGTTAATAAAGGTTATACGGATAGAATCAGATTAGACCACAGCACGTCCGCCAACGAGATCCAGTTGGCTACCATCCGCTCGCTGGGCGCTTGGGAGCTGGTTGACAGTGAATATCTGCTCGACATGAACGTTTATGCCGATCAGAACATCCTGCACACCGATCAGCCTTGGTGGGTTCAGGACGCTGTTACGTCCTACACACTGGGTGAGTCGCTGTACGTCTGCGCAACCGAAATGCTGCTGCGTGACAAGGGTGCTACCACCGCTATGTACTTCAACCCCGTCATTGCAGAAAACTACGAGCTGGACGACTTCTACGCTATGGTAGAGGACGGCTCTTGGACGTATGGCGCTATGTTGGAGGCTTGCGAAATCGTTTGTGCTTCTTTGGACGATGACGATTTGATGAACTCCGTCAATGATATGTGGGGTGTAGAAGGCTCTGACGACGATACCCACATGCTGTATAATGCATTCGGTTTCCGCTATGCACACATTGACGAAGACGGTTACGTTGTTTATGATCTGGGCGAAACGGATGAATCCATCACCTCGCTGATTTCTATTCACGAGGATTTCCACTACGCTGACTGGAACACCAACCGCATTGATAACAAGCTGATTGGCGCTGAGGACCTCGACGGCCTGTTCCAGGCCGACAAGGCGCTGTTCAAGACCGCATCTTTGGTCAAGACGGCAGTTACCAGCCTGCGTAACATGACCACCGACTACGGTATTCTTCCCGTACCGAAGTACAATGATGAGCAAGAAAACTACTCCTCCCTGGTTTGGGTACACCACGACTGCGTGCTGGGTATTCCCGCCGCTGTTGCTAACCCCGAGATGTCCGCTGTTATTCTGGAGTCTCTGAGCTGGGAAGGCTACTACTCCGTTACTCCCGTTCTGTACGATACCATTCTGTACGGTCGTGCTGCTAAGACTGCCGAGGCTAAGAGAAGCCTGCAGCTCATCTTTGAGACCCGTTCGTACGACCCCGGTCAGTACTGGGATGATCCCGCAGGCCTGCAGGATAAGCTGCTGCGTCTGTGCAACGAGGGTACCGCTGATATCCAGTCTCTGATCGCTGAGCACATCGGTCAGACCGAGGAAGAAATCAAAAAGGTCAACGCATTCGTCGATAAGAAGTACGACGAAGAATAATACATAAAAAAATCACTTGCGACTTTGTCCGCAAGTGATTTTTTTGTTTTCTCTTCCATCGGTTGACAAAACGGCTAATCTGTGGTATACTCCCCATATCATCATTATTTCGAGGTGTGTCATGTCGACGCCAAATTTCACCCGCACCAAACGAGCTTGCTTTTTCGCCTATCTGGCGATGTCGTCCGTCTTTAGTCTCCCTCCCCTTTTGTTTATGACCTTTCGCGAGATGTATGGCATCTCCTACACACTGCTCGGCACGCTGGTCTGTGTCAATTTTTGCACCCAGCTGACGATCGATCTGATCTTTAGTTTTTTCACCAAATATTTTAATATAAAAAACACGGTGCGCATCATGCCTCTTCTGACCTCGGCAGGATTGCTTGTCTACGCGCTCGTTCCGCTGTTTTTTCCTCAATACGCCTATGCAGGGCTTTTGACGGGCACGGTGCTGTTTTCCGTTGCCGCAGGGCTTTGTGAGGTGTTGATCAGCCCTGTGGTGGCAGCCATTCCTTCGGAGCATCCCGAAAAGGACATGAGCCTGCTTCACTCGCTGTACGCCTGGGGTGTGCTCAGCGTGGTCATCATCAGCACAGTCTTTCTTAAACTGTGCGGCACGCACAATTGGACGTACCTGACGCTGTTCTTCGCCGCCTTGCCTCTTGTCGCTTGCCTGCTGTTTTGCATCTCACCTATGCCGCCTGTCAACGTGTCGCACAGCGACAATGCTACGCCTGCTGCCGCCAAAAAGCGGGGGATCGGCATGGCGCTGTGCGTGGCCTGCATTTTCCTTGGCAGTGCCGCAGAGAACGTCATGACCAACTGGATCTCAGGATATATGGAAACAGCGCTTCAGGTGGCCAAGGTGGTCGGTGACGTGTTCGGTATGGCCTTATTTGCTCTGCTACTCGGCTTTGGACGCACGCTATACGCCAAATTTGGACGCAACATCATGGGCGTCCTGCTCGCCGGCATGGCGGGAGCGGTTGTTTGCTATCTGACAGCGGGACTTTGCAATATTCCCCTCGTTGCGCTGATTGCTTGCGTGCTGACCGGCTTTTGTACTTCCATGCTGTGGCCGGGTACGCTTATCTTAATGGAAGAAAAACTACCCAATCCCGGCATTGTCGCCTATGCCTTGATGGCGGCGGGCGGTGATTTGGGAGCGTCGATTGCACCGCAAGGCATGGGGGTCGTTGTCGACCTTGTATCGGCAAGCGCATGGGCGCAGAGTATGAGCGCAACGCTGGGCATCTCTCCCGAGCAGCTCGGCATGAAGACGGGTATGCTGCTCTCAGCAGTTTTCCCTATAATTGGCGTAGTGCTGCTGTTGTTTATGAAACGGTATTTTAGAAAAGAAAATGCGTAAAATAAAGAGAGTGGCTTGTCCACTCTCTTTCATTTATTCATAAAAATCGTTACTTTTTTCTTGCAATTACACGAACGATCAGCCCCACGAAAATTTGAAGGATACTGATACCAAGCGGAATGAAGATCAGCTTACACAGATCCATCACCGTCGCCTCGGTCAAGGCCGCGCCAAGCACGCCAATGGTAAATATTAAAAATAAGGCAAACGATAAAATACCAATGATGATTTTCAAAGCAATGCACGTTTTTTTACCAAGATGCCGCTCGGGAACGATCCAACACATCAAGGTAAACCAACCCTCAAGGATTTCTTCAAATATCAGTTCAATCACGTCAAATAGCAAGGTAAACGGGAAAAATAATAGTTTAAAAAGACATCCCATATGTCATTTCTCCTTCTGTTGTATCTCACCCGAAAAATGTTGATTATCTCAACGCATATGCCACAAGACACGCAAGAGCAAACAAAACGACAAAAGCCGCGATCTCCACTGCCAAAAAGACCATTTCCCAGAAAAAACGGCTTTTTCCCAAAATCGGCTCCTTATATTCGTATCTTGGTAACAGCGTATAGCGAAACGCATCCCGCCACGTATCCTTGCACATTTGCTCGGCTGAACGTGTTTGTGCACGCTTGCTGATAGTTTTGATTTTGTTTTCAATTTTTCGGAGCACCTTTTCATGCCCATACATCTTCTCCATGGGTGCCTCGCCTCGATGCGGGCGTGTGACCTTGCGGACAACAAAGGCATACTCCCTGCAATGCTCTCGCTTGACCATGTACTTTTTCCTCGGCACGACACAAAGAACGATCATATGATACCGGTTTTTTTGACCGCCGTATTTCTTTTCCTTCTCCTCATTCGCCGCCCGCTCAAATGCATTGAATATAATATTCACCACATTGTCGGAAGAATAATGCCTGCTTTGCACGTCGGCTTCAAAATATCGTCGGGACACGGTCAGCTTGATGTCCCTTTGCGCCAGCAACTCGGCGTAGCGATTGATCATTTGTTGAATCTGATCGATCATGCTTTTAGTATCCTGTGATTCGTTTGAATGATTTTCCACAATTTTATTCCTTTTGTTTATTTTTGAAATCCAAGCGGCGTGCGGCTTCGTTTGGCATAAACGATGGTTCCTTCGCCCCTTCCTTCATCCAATCCTAAACCGCCTTGAAGCGTTGTGCCGTCCTCCAAAACAATAAAAGCTGATTTCATGGAAGGCCGATCAACCTCAAATTCTCCGATATATACGATATAATCCTTGACGATATAATCCGTCCAGCCGGGAATGATGATAGCTACAAGTAAAAATGATATGAAACAAACAGACAATGTCAAGATAAACATATCGCAAAACAGATCAGCTCTGCTGTTTTTTCTCCGTCGTTTGCGCTGCTGTTGCAGCTTTTTCAACTGCTTTTTACCCGTTTTCTGCTCCCGCCCACTTACTATCGTATAAATCAAAACACCCATAGCAACAACGGCAATCACCAAAAGCAAGGTAAATATGATATTAGAAGCAAGCAGTCGATATTCTTCAATAGGAATGGAGTGAAATGTTTTCATGGCTTCATCCTCCATTAACGTATGATAACTTCCTATAGATATACGAATACTATGGGAAAAAGGCAACAAGATGCTCGCGCCTTTCTTTTTTTATTATATCATGTTCTCATCAAATTGTAAAGTATGACTTGGCTGGGGTGCTAGGGTACTCACCTGCGGCGAGAATTTTTGCTTGCGTCTCTCGTGAGCGAGCTCCCGTCGGCTTGCTCGCAAAATGCGAACCTAATTCCGCGGCGCTAAACATACGGATTCGAACCTAGTTTTGCGCCAAAATACAGCTAAAACTGTAAGAACATATAGCGCAAAACACAAATCCTTGCGGATTTGCGTAGGTCCAAATATAAAAAACTCATTCAAAAACAAAAGCAGAGGAACTTTGTTCCTCTGCTTTCTTTTTGGCTGGGGTACTAGGATTCGAACCTAGGTAATGACGGAGTCAGAGTCCGTTGCCTTACCGCTTGGCGATACCCCAATATTCAACGGATGATATTATAGCAGATTTTACTTGGGATGTCAATAGTTTTGGTAAAAAAAGTTGGAATTATACGGAAAATATTTTTGTTGGTTAAATAGATTTTAATTACAATCAATTTAAAGAATGGGGAGTCTTTTTAAACTCCCCTTCTCTTTTATTAAGCCTTCAGATAGGTCACTCTCGGTGCATTTGAAATTTTTTCTTCGCTTCCGTCCGTATGGTGACACAGCACGCCGGAACCGTTAGAAATCAGAATATCTCCGTTATTCAACACACGATATGCTACGACTCCGCGGCGAATAAGCGTATCCTCACCGTTTGCCGCACGGCAGCGTAGCTCCCACGTACGGGGAATGATGCCGGGGTTTTTATCTCCGCGGCTTTGATTTTCCTTGAGCTCTTTTTCCGCTTGAATCATATTGCCGTCAATAAACATCTGCGCCTCATCGCGCCGCTTAACGTCCCCTGTGTGAGAGAGCGTCTTGCCCGAATATTTGACAGAAAAGAAATTAAAAAATCCAAAAAGTGCACGAATCATGCGGAACGGAAACAAAAACAGATCAACAAGGCATCCTGCCGAGCTTGTATTGTTTGCTTGCTTATAAGGGCGCTTGATATAGTAGAGTGATCCGTCGGGCGTCGATTGAGGATGGACAAAATCACAGTCGTCCTTTTCCAACAATTCTCTCATAGTACCCTCGGCAATATTCATCAAGCAAATGGCAGATGGACCCTTGACCAAATTTGCCGAGCCCTGCATCATGCGGTACATGCCGTACGGAATTCCCTGCGGCGGCTCTTGCTCGTCGTTCGAATGATTCACAGCCAATCCCGCCGAGGAAAAATAAACCTCATTTGGATTTGTCTTGGACCACACGGGCTCGCTGTCCCAAGAGCGGCCGTCGGTGTACATATCACAAACCGTTCGACTCTCCTCAAGAACACCAATATGGCTCTCACCCGCAAAGGCCGCACTGACAACCAACCTCTCACCTGAAAAGTCAAAATCAAGATACGCCGTGTCTCCACTGCTGATCACAATGCCGTCCTGCGTATGATCATCCTTAAATTTTCGATAAATTCCAGCCGTTTCATCGATACGAATGGCGTAAACCAGATCCCCCTTGTTGAAGCCAAGACAGCCAACATTGGCATTGACGGCGGCCACGCGGCTTTGTGCATCGGCGCCTGCCTCAAAGGTACCTGTGAATTGAGCACCCGAGCCTGTTCTTTTCCATTCATTTCGATTGGCGTTCTCGCGGATTTTGCGCAGATAGCTCTCAAGTACCTCACTTCTTACAGGGCGATCGCCCGTATCGGTATGATAAAACATTGCGCCATCGGAAATGTAAAAATAAGAATGAGACATAGGGGCTCCTTTCTTTTGGGTGGGATGGGGGAAACTTTTTTGAAAAAGTTTCCCCGCGTACCTATTATTCTTCGTTATTTTGCTCTAACGTAGGAATGACGATCTCTGTTGCTTGCTCGGTGGGGTTTTCGTCCACTTCCTCTTCTTTCTTTTCGTCAGGCGAGACTTTGGTAAAGTTGACGATCTTTTGATTGTCGTCCAGCCTCATGACGATAACGCCCGAGGCACTGCGCGAATAGGTGTTGATGCCCGCAACAGGAGTACGAATGATGGTACCCTGGTCGGTAATCAGCATCAAATCGTCCTGCTCCTCAACCGCACAAATGCCTGCCAGCTTACCTGTCTTTTCACTAATATTATGACAAATTACGCCACTGCCACCACGATTCTTCATCTGACGGAATTCATTAAATTCCGTTCTCTTTCCGTAGCCGCGCTCGGTAACTGTCATGAGCATTTTACTCTCGTCAACCAACACCGCGCCGACAACAAAGTCGTCCTCGGACAAACGCATACCGCGCACGCCGCGTGCCGTTCTTCCCATGACACGGACAGTCTCCTCGTCAAAACGAGTCGCCGCACCGTTGGCCGTCGCAATCAGAATATTCTCGCCGCCCTTGGTATGAACGACAAACAGCAGCTCGTCGCCTTCGTCAAGCGTAATGGCAATCTTACCGCCCTTGCGCTGATATTCAAACTCGGGCAATGCCGTTCTCTTAATGACACCGTTCTTGGTCACCATGGTCAGATGCTCACCCTCGTTAAAGGCATCAATGCTGATGATGGTCGTGACCTTTTCGCCGTCAGCCAACTGCAGTACGTTGGCTAAATACGTGCCCTTGGCCGTGCGGCTCGCTTCGGGAATCATGTATGCCTTAATGCAGTGCACCTTACCCGTGTTGGTGAACATCATGAGCAAAGAGTGGCTGTTAACGGAAAGTACTTTTTCGATAAAATCTTCCTCTTTGGTTGTCATGCCGATCAGTCCCTTACCGCCGCGATGCTGAGCGGTGTAGGTGTCCGCAGGCAGTCTCTTAATGTAACCCGCGTGGGTCAGCGTGATGACGCAATTATGGCGCTCAATCAGATCCTCATAAACGATTTCATTCTCGGCCGCGCAGATTTCAGTACGACGTTCATCGCCATACTTCTGCTTGATCTCCAGCATCTCGTCCTTGATGATCTGTCTGATTTTGCTCTCGTCGGCCAAAATGCCGCGCAGCTCTTCAATCAACGCGTGCAGACGATTGAGTTCTTCTTCAATCTTATCTCTCTCCATGCCCGTCAAGCGTCCCAGCGTCATTTCAACGATGGCCTGGGCCTGAACGTCGGTCAATCCAAAGCGATCCATCAGCTTGGCCTTGGAATCGGGAATGGACGTCGAGGTTTTCATGATCTGAACGACCTCGTCGATGTTGTCGTTGGCAATCTTGTAGCCCTCAAGAATGTGGGCACGGGCCAGCGCTTTATCCAACTCAAACTTGGTGCGGTTGGTGATTACCGACTCCTGGTGAGCAATATAATGATCCAAAATTTGAGGCAGCGAGAGCACCTTTGGCTCGTTGTTGACAACGGCCAACATATTGACGGCACAGGTGTCCTGCAGCTGCGAATACTTATACAGCTGATTGAGAATGACCTGACCGTTGGCATCACGGCGATACTCAATGACAATTCTCATGCCCGCACGACCCGACTCGTCGCGCATATCCGTGATACCCTCGACTCTCTTGTCGCGGTGCAGATTGGCAATCGCCTCACACAGCATGCTCTTATTTACACCATAGGGAATTTCAGTGATAATAATGCGTCTGTGCTCCTCATCGACCTCGGCTTTGGCACGCACCATAATGCGACCGCGTCCCGTCGTATAGGCCTCCAAAATACCGTTGGTACCGTAAATCGTTGCACGGGTGGGAAAATCCGGGCCCTTGACGTATTCCATCAGCTCGGGGACGGTACTCTCGGGGTGATCCATACGGTAAATAGTTGCATCAATGACCTCACCCAAATTATGCGGCGGGATATTGGTTGCCATACCGACGGCGATACCCATAGCGCCGTTGACCAACAAATTGGGAAAACGGGCGGGCAGAACAGTCGGCTCGTCCAGTCTATTATCAAAGTTTTTGGTCATCTTGACCACGTTTTTGTCGATGTCACGAAGCAACTCGTCCGAAATTTTGGACATTCTCGCCTCAGTATAACGGTATGCGGCCGCGCCGTCACCGTCGACCGAACCGAAGTTACCCTGACCCTCTACCAACGGATAGCGGTAGGAGAAGTCTTGCGCCATACGAACCATGGTACCGTAAACGGCGGCATCACCGTGAGGGTGATAGCGACCAAGCACGTTACCGACGGTGGTAGCCGACTTACGGAAGGGCTTGGAATGAATCAGACCATCCTCATACATGGCGTACATGATACGGCGCTGACCCGGCTTCATACCGTCGCGAACGTCGGGCAGAGCACGGGAGATGATAACCGACAT
>JAFVZV010000128.1 GCA_017507985.1 Clostridia bacterium | reverse complement strand
GTGAAACAGGTACGTTTCGGATGGATAGATTTCGTTGATGATCTGGAAGTGTCAAAGGCTCTCCTTGACGCAGTTGTCGATTTCCTCCCTTCACCGGCTGACAGACCGGCGATTGAGGGTATGGATCCAAAGACTGAGGAGAAGAAGTCCCGTGAGTGCACAGACCCTCTTCTCACCGCTTTGGTCTTTAAGATTGCGACAGATTCTTTTGTCGGTCGCCTTTTCTTTGCACGAGTATACTCTGGCGTTTTGAAAAAAGGTCAGAATGTTTACAATCCCCGCACTCGCAAGCGCGAGCGTATCCTCAAACTTGTCAGACTTCAGGCTGATTCTCAGATTGAGGTTGAGGAGCTTGGTGCGGGTGAGATTGGCGCCATTGTTGGTCTCAAGGGAGCAACGACCGGCGACACATTATGCGCAGAGAATATTCCGATTGTCTTGGAGAGCATCACTGCTCCAGAGCCTGTGATGTTTATGGCAATCGAGCCCAAATCGCGTGCAGATCGCGATAAGCTCACATCTTCGCTTGAATTGCTGGCGTCGGAGGATCCGACCTGCGTCGTGCGCGAGGATGCCGAGAGCGGGCAGACGATTTTAAGCGGCATGGGCGAGCTTCACCTTGAGATTTTGGTGGATCGCTTGCGTCGCGAGTTCCATGTGGCGGCCAATACCGGCAAGCCCATGGTTTCCTACTACGAGACTGTCTCGGCACAGGGTGCCGGCAAGGCGGTCTTTGACCGCGAGATTGCAGGCAAGCGTTTGTTTGCAGGAGTCGCGGTTGAAATCAGCCCCCGTAAGCGCGGGGAGGGGATTGCGATAGACGCAGACAGCGCCTGTCGTGAACTCTCGGAAGAGCTTCGTGAGGCTGTCGAAGCGGGACTCACGGATGGCGTCAGCACGGGTGTGCTTGCTCGTTATCCGATGATGGATTTAGCAGTCAAGGTCACGGGAGTAGAATTGGGTGAGCCGGATAGCGCATCTCCAATAGCCTTCCGTTCAGCTGCCGTAATGGCTTTCCGCGAAGCCGCTACAGCTGCGACCCCGGAATTGCTAGAGCCAATCATGAGGCTCGTCATTGTGACCCCCGCCGAGTATGTCGGTGAGGTGATCGGTGACGTAAACGCGCGCCGCGGTCAGGTGCGCGACATGGAGGAACGCGGTGACACGAAGGTCGTGTCTGCCGAAGTTCCACTGGCGGAGCTCTTTGGATACTCCACGGTCATTCGTTCGCTTTCGCGTGGTCGCGCAAGCTATACGATGGAGCCAGGCGAGTTTGCAGTTGCGCCCCGCTCGGTCAAGGAACAGTTGTTAAACAGGTAAGCGGTAAAAGCATGCAAAGTCAGCGCATACGCATAAGGTTGCAGGCCTATGATCACAGGGTTTTGGATCAGGCCGTATTAAGCATTATCGACACAGCCCGCGGTTCGGGCGCCCGTGTCGTCGGTCCGGTCCCCCTGCCCACTCGCATCGAGCGTTGGACTGTTAACCGCAGTCCCCACGTCTACAAGAAGTCGATGGATCAGTTCGAGATGCGTACCCACAAGCGTCTGGTAGACATCGTCAGCCCGACGGCGAAGACGGTTGACGAGCTCAAAAAGCTCAACCTCCCCGCTGGCGTCGATATCCAGATCCGCATCTAAAGAAAGCGGTGAATTACGATGAATGGTCTAATTGGCAAGAAGATTGGCATGACCCAGGTTTGGGATGCGGAGGGCCGTCGTGTCCCCGTAACCGTCCTCGAGGTCGGCCCCTGCCCAGTCGTCCAGGTTAAGACGAAGGATGGCGCCGACGGCTATGATGCCGTCCAGGTTGGTTTTGGTCCCCAAAAGCCACAGCGTCTCACCAAGGCGGTTCGCACTCGCTTCGAGAAGGCAGGTGTCGCCCCTTGTAAGGAATTACACGAGTTCGATCCCGAAGGTGCCGAGGTTAAGGTCGGTGATACTCTCGGAGTAGATATTTTTGATGGCACGGCTCTCGTCGATGTTACAGCGATCTCCAAGGGTCGCGGCTTCGCCGGTGTTGTTCGTCGCTACCGTATGGGTGGTGGTCCTCACGGCCACGGTGGTCACTCTAAGCGCCGTATTGGTTCAATCGGTGAGCGTGACCTTCCAGGTTGGATCGCCAAGGGCAAGCGTATGCCGGGTCACATGGGCGCGGTAAAAGTCACAGCCCGTAACCTTGCGGTTGTCCAGGTCCGTAAGGACGACAATGTATTGCTTGTCCGCGGTGCAGTTCCCGGTCCTTCGGGTGCCACTGTTATCGTGCGCAAGGCACTGAAGAAGGCGTAAGCAATGAGCAAGATTAAATCATTCAGCGCAGAAGGCGCAACGCTCGGCGAAATCGATTTCGCAGATGAGCTCTTGGTCCTCGATAAGGGCGACCAGGCGGTCAAGGATGTTGTCGTTGCTACTCTCGCAGCGCGTCGTGCGGGTTCCGCTTCGACGCTCGGCAAGGGCGAAGTCAGCGGTACAAACAGGAAGCCTTGGAAGCAGAAGGGCATCGGTCGTGCTCGCTCTGGTTTCACACGCTCACCGGTTTGGGTCGGCGGCGGCATTGCAATGGGTCCCAAGCCCCATTCCTATGACCAGAAGATTAACAAGAAGGTCGCCAGCTTGGCATTCCGCCATGCTTTGAGCGCTCAGATTGCCGAGGGCAAGGTCAGCGTCATTGATGCTCTCCCCACCGATGGCAAGACAAAGACCGTAGCCACCCTCGTCAAGACCATGGGTCTTGAGGGCCGCGTCCTTGTTATCACCGATAAGTTTGATGAGAAGGTTGAGCTTGCAATCCGCAACATTCCTGATGTCGAGGTTCTCACAGCCAAGCAGGTTGATGTCTACT
>JAFVZV010000127.1 GCA_017507985.1 Clostridia bacterium | reverse complement strand
TCTGCTCATCGTAGTGACCACGTTCAAAACGCTGGAAGTGGATATTCGTACCGTCGTAAACCTCAAGCTCAAGCCATTCGGAAAGAGCGTTTACTACGGAAGCGCCTACGCCGTGCAGACCGCCCGAAAATTTATAGCCCTCACCACCGAATTTACCGCCGGCGTGCAGCACGGTATAAACGACCTCCAGCGTAGGAATTCCCATCTTAGGGTGAATACCGCTGGGAATACCGTGACCGTCGTCCTGAACACTGACACTTCCGTCGGCGAGCAGCGTGACCTCTATGTGATTACAACGGCCTGCCATGGCCTCATCGATGGAGTTATCGACGATTTCGTAAACAAGGTGATGCAGACCGCGCTCACTTGTAGAGCCGATATACATACCGGGGCGTTTACGAACGGCTTCCAGACCTTCGAGAACCTGAATTTGATTTTCATCATAATTCACAGCTTCGGGGGCTGTGTTTTCCTCCATGATTTCGTTTTGATTGACGATTTGATTGTCGGTCATTGGGGTAACCTCACTTTTAGATGATGTTTTTATAGAGATTGTTGGAATTATTTATTACTTCTTCTACGGACGCGCGTACAGCTAGTTTTGTGTTCATGCTTGCATGACACCCGTGTTTAGCGGGCGAACAAAACTTGCTATTTCGCTTGCGAAATATAGCTTCGCGCCGCGCTGTGCGGTTTTTATTGTACTTTCTTTGTCGCTGAACAAAGAAAGTACCAAAGAAAGTCAGCCCGGACGTTCCCTCCGGGACCTCCCTTTCTGTGCCGCTCTACAAGGCAAGATGGGGAGAAAGACATCTTTGATCTAATGCATCTCTCGCCACTTTGCCACCACGCGCGGCAGGCGGAGATATCAAAAAGTCTTGCTTAAATAGGGGGCGTAGAACTGTGGTATCAATTTTTTAAAAAAGCTGTTTGCGTGCCACTTGAGTGTTTGCAAGTTTTTTTAACTTGCAAACGCAAAAGCTGAAGATGCTCATCTTCGCGTCGTGTTGCGCGGAGCGAGAGCGTAGCGCCCACTAAGACGCGTTGCGGGAATCCAAAGGGCATTAGGCCCTTTGGCGCGTTTCTTCCGCCACTTCTTGCCGCGTAGCAAGAAGTGGCATCAAAACCGTACAGCGAACGCGCACAAAGTGCTGTGTGAGTCTGTAGGAGAAGTTGCTTTAAATTTAGCTAAACTTATTCCTCACACCGTCCCAGCAACGCCGTTGACGAAAGCTGGGAAAAGCAAATTTTGTTCGTTTCATTTTCTTGATACAAAACAAACGCACGTGGCAGCTCCTCACAAGCGGCGCTTACCTCACCACGGGTTTCAGCCTTGGCCAGATATTGCCGCGTCGTGCGCGATATAGTCGCATTATCAATATCAAAAATACCGATGATATGCCTTTTTCGTATATTTTTGTTGCTCCCTATGTGAAGGTACATACTGCTCTCCATTAAATTTGATTAAAGGGCGCAAAACGTTCCGTTTTGAACCTTGATCACGTTCGCATCGCCCATGCGCTTCATTTCACTCGGCTCGCAGGTGGTCAAAATCACCTGCTTGTCGTAAATGCGGCTCGTCAGATAATCTCGACGCCGAACGTCCAGCTCGCTGAGCACGTCATCAAACAAATACACAGGATGCTCCAAACAGCTCTCGCGGCAAATCTCACCCTCTGCCAGCTTCATGGCCAGCGCCAGCGAGCGCTGTTGCCCCTGAGAGGCGAAAAGACGGGCACAGACGCCGTTGAGCGTGATGTCGATATCGTCACGGTGAATGCCCCACAACGTATATCCTGCGCCAACCTCGCGGGCGTGGGAGGTGGTCAACAGCTCAAAGAATGCCTTTTCCGTTTTCACGGTATCCAGATAATCATCCTCACAGTCCAGATGCGCCGTGCCGACGTAACTGAAATTCGGCACCTCTCCACCGCCTGTCATGTCCAAAAATACGACCGAGGCGGCCTGTTTCATTTTTTGAATATACTGTACCCGATATCGGGCGATCAACGCCCCTTCTTTCGCCAACTGCTCTGACCATATATCAATGGTGTCCTGCATGATACGTCGGGCGTCCTCGCTCTCGGATGCCTCCTTGAGCAATCGATTGCGTTCCTTTAATATTTTGTTATATCGCCCAAGCGCCGACATATATACGGGCTTGAGCTGAGATATGGCTACGTCAAGAAAATTTCGCCGCAGCTCGGGGCCGCTTTTGATGATAGACAAATGCTCGGGACAAAACAGTACAACTCTCAAGCCGCCAATCAGCTCGGACATTTTGGCCACAGGTAAACCGTTTTGCTCCATTTTTCGCCGCCGTCCTGCCATGAGCGTGGCTGTCAGCCTCATATCGCGAATATGGTCACAATAGTCCAGCGCGATCGTCGCCTTATCCTGTCCAAAACGGATCAGATCGGCATCCTTGGCACCGCGAAAGCTCCTGCCCAAGGCCATCAACGAAACGGCTTCAAGTAAGTTGGTCTTTCCCTGTGCGTTGTCACCCAACAACAGATTGACCTGCGGACCAAACTCGACAGATGCGTGTGCAATGTTGCGAAAATTCTCAACCTCTATCTTTTTGCATTGCATAAATCAGCGTCGATCATTCCTTCATGCGAACGGGCAAGAGGAAGAACAGCTCGCTGTAATCGTCATCCTTCTCCAGCGGCTCGATGTTGATAGATGTCAGCGCCGAGGTCATGCTGATCTTTACCTTATCAGCCGTGCAAGCGCGCAGCGAATCGATCAAATAGCGGTTATTAAAGGCAATGGTCAGATCATCGCCCTCATGGATGATAGGAAGCTCGTCGTAGGTACTGCCTGCTGTGCTGTTGGCATAGATCTTGAGCAGATCACCCTCAAGCTGCAGCTTGACGTGCGAGCGAACACTGCCTGCAATGCGCTCCTCGGTAATCAGCGCAGCGCGATCCAGTGCGGACAACAGCGCATTTTTATCAATTTCAATACCGATGCGGTGCGAAGATATAATCACGCGGTCGTAATCGATATACTCACCGTCGATCAAACGAGAGAAGAAGGTCAAGTCTCCCAGCTTCATGAGAATATTTTTGCGGCTGACAAAAATGCGAGCATCCTCTTCCTCGCTGTCAAGCAGCATTCTCTGCAGCTCACCAACCGTCTTAACGGGAATGATGAAGGAATAATTCATAGGAACTCCCTCAGCCCCTGCGTTGGTCATTTCGGTTGCAATGGCACACTTGGCCAGGCGGAAGCCGTCGCAGGTGACGGTGAGCAGATTGTTCTCAACGATCTTAAAATAGCAGCCGTTGAGCACAGGACGCTGGTCATTAACGCCCATGGCATGAGAAACCTTGGCAATCATTCTTTTGAGCACGGATTGATTCACAACAAAACCTTTATCACCCGACAGGTGGGGAATTTCGGGAAAATCGGAACCGCGCAGGGCATTCATCTTATGGGTAGATTTACCTGCTTCAAAGGTTGCCGTCAGCTTTTCATCTACCGTCAGCGTGACCTCATTGCCGTCCATGACCTTAACGGTTTGATTGAACTTTTGAGCATTGATAATATAGCTACCGCCCTCGAGTACCTCGGGGTGGATGGTGATCTGGACACCCTTTTCAAGGTCAAACGTAGTCAGTGTGCAGGTATCGGGCTCAACAGCTTCGATCAAAATGCCTTCGATACCGGGCATGGTAGATTTTCCCGAGACGGCGCACATCAAGGGGGCAATGGCTTCGCTGATGCTTTGGCGGTTGAATACGATTTTCATAATTTTGTCCTCCGAAATTTTAAAATTTGGATTGTATGTTTTCTTTTTTAATTCTAATAACTTCTTTTACATATACCTTTTTCATTTTCTGCTTTTTTTTGCTCGCGCGCGAAAGAGTGAAGGAATGAAAGAATGATTTAGTAGTAGCAGTATTAGGTGCTGTTGAAGTTGTGGAAAGTAAAATTTTCCTTATGTGGTCATGCTTTTTTGACCCTCAAAAATAAATTTTATCGTTGAAAACTCTGTCTCTTTTTTGTGGGATAAAAGTGGAAAAATAAATATGGCGTATCAATAATTGATAAAAGAGGAGAAAACGTGTCATTTTCTTTCGAAAGCGCACCGAAAAAGTGCCAACTGTGGATTATTTTGTCACTACGTGCTGTTGAAAACTCGCAAATATGAACGACACACGAGTGCGACATCATGTGGTTATCCGCACGGTGTTGAAAAGCTTATAAACAATAGTTAAGGCTTGTAAAATAAGAAAAATATGGATTTTATTTTTGATTTATCCATGGGAATTAAGGAGAGTTAAAGGTGTAAAAACAAGACTGTGGAAAAGCATGTGGAAACTGTGGAAAAGTGGAGCGGGAGAAAGACATCTACACTTTTTATTTATTGCTCGCCGTAGCACAATACGAGCGGTAGATATGAAAAGCGAAATTTGTCAAAACAATTCTATCTTAGTGGAGCGGATGGGAAAGGGACCCGCCGCTTGCGGTAGCTATTGTTTAAAACAGCGTATTTTCTTTCCCTTACAGGGATAGAAGTAGTCGCAAGGGCGAACGTTTTTTTCCTTTCATAAAGTTCTTGGGGGGTGTGGGGGACTTCTTTCAAGAAGTCTCCCACATCGCTCTCCCACATCGTTCTCCTCTGTCGTTTCTCTCGTTTCCTTCGTCTCTCTTACTGTCCCGTAATTTCCTTTTTCAGGTCTGCCAGCTCGAGCGAGAACATATTGTCTGCCTGGAGCTTGCGCTCAACGGTATCGATAGAAGACATGATTGTAGAGTGGTCGCGATTGAAAATCTTACCGATATTAGGGAAAGACATATCGGTAATAGCGCGGAGAAGATAGATGGAAACGTGGCGTGCAAAGGCTACTTCCTTGGTGCGACGAGCTCCGACGATATCCTCACGCTTGACACCGTATTTTTTAAAAATAGCGGCGAATATTTTATCTACCGTTACGCTGACCGGTTCAGCTCCTCCGAGCAGCTCAGAAATACAAGAGCGAGCAAGATCCATATTCAGCTCCTTACCCGACAAAAAGATCAGCGCGCCCAGCTTTTTAATGGCGCCTTCGATTTGGCGGATGTTAGATCGCAGATTTTCCGCAAGAAACATCAGCACGTCGTCAGGCAGGTGGATGTTGACCTGCTCGGCCTTTTTCTTGATGATCGCAATGCGAAGCTCAAGATCAGGCGGCTGAATATCGGCAATCAGACCCCATTCAAAACGGGTGAGCAGACGGTCCTCCAGCGTTTTGATATCACGTGGCGGGCGGTCAGAGGTGAGAATGATCTGCTTGTGTTCTTCAAAAAGCGAGTTAAAGGTGTGGAAAAATTCCTCCTGCGTTGCCTCGCGGCCGGCGATAAACTGAATATCGTCGATGAGCAGTACGTCGCATTTACGGTACTTCTCGCGGAACTGGTGAGGCGTATTGTTTTTGAGCGATTCGACCAACTGATTGGTAAAATCATCGCCCTTGACGTAAATGATATTGATGTTTGGATTGTTTCTCTTGAGCTGATTGATGATGGCGTGCATCAAGTGGGTCTTTCCAAGACCGCTCTGACCGTAAATAAACAAAGGATTATAATTGATGGCGGGACGGTCAGCCACGGCCACGCAAGCGGCATGTGCAAATTTATTGGAAGCGCCGATGATAAAATTATCAAACGTATACTCAAACGTATATCCCGAGGTAGCAGGGGTGGGTGTCGTCTGTGTATTTTCTTTTATGTAGTCATTCTTAGCAGGTTTTTTGAAATCATCTGTTTGCTCCAGTGTTTGAATCACGTCCCGAGGATCTGCCATTTTGCCGTTGAAAACGATATCCACGTTGATATCAAAGCCAAGAAGATCGCAAAATCCCTTTTGAATATCGGCAAGATGGCGCTTTTTGATGACGCCCAGCTTAAATTCGGAGCCGGTGGACAGCGTAATGGTATTATTTTCAAAAGCAATGACAGTCAGCTCGCCAAACCAAAGATCGATCGTTTCGCGGCTGAGCTTTGAATGGAAGGATTCGCGTACCATTTTCCAAATGTCGGAGATTTCGTCAAGATAGGATTGGGACATGAAATTTTGACCTCCTTTATATCGTTGAAGAGAGACGTTTTTTTTAACGAAATGTTAAATTTGGCACTCTCTTTTTGGCATAGTTATAATAATATATAATATTATACCATATTATCGGAAAAATTACAAGAGAAAAGCTATGATTTATATTGATTTTTTTAGATTTTTTTAGTGTCGCACGACAAAAAATAAAAAACAAATAAAAGATAGAAAAATGGCAAAATCTTGACAAAATCAAAATTGCGTTTATAATAAAAGTACCACCCATTTAAGGATTGGAGAATTCAGTATGAAAAAATACAGGTATGACGTTACGGGAATGAGCTGTGCCGCCTGTGTCGGTCACGTGGAGCGTGCCGCAAATAAGGCGCTGTGTAAGCTCCTTCCAAAGAAAAAAGAGCAGGATAATGGGTACGAGGTGACCGTTAGTCTGCTGACCTCCTCTATGACTGTTGAAATAGAGGATGCCCTTGTGGAAAAAATAGGAAAGGATCGCATTGACCGTGCGTTGATGGACGAGATCACGCACGCAGGATATCATGTCAAGGCGACCAAACAAGCAAATAAGATTGAGCAAAAGGATGCCAAAGAAACGGTCAAGCAGGATAAAAAATC
Organism: Clostridia bacterium; assembly: GCA_017507985.1. Lineage (GTDB taxonomy): Bacteria > Bacillota > Clostridia > Oscillospirales > CAG-272 > SIG644. The sequence goes on along the minus strand of JAFVZV010000127.1, from coordinate 8,153 downwards.
GCTTCGCCGCTCCTGGCTTCGCTGGATGATCTCTGCCCTTTTGACCGTCATTCTTATGCTCTTTTCTATGGGGCCCATGTTTGGTCTGACGCTGATATCCAACACCGTTTTAAACGCGCTGATCCAGCTCGTATTGACCTTGCCCGTACTCTGGCTCAACCGCCGTTATTTTATCGGCGGCTGGCGTGCACTCATTCACTTTTCGCCCAACATGGACTCGCTCATTGCCATCGGTTCGGGCGCATCGGCACTGTACGGCGTGTTTATTTTCGTTAATATGATCATCGCCCAATCTCGTGGTGATGTCGAGACAATTCATGCGCTTGCACACCACCTGTATTTTGAGTCGGCGGTTATGATCGTCACGCTTGTGACGCTCGGTAAAAATCTCGAAAAGGGCGCGCGCATCCGCGCATCGGCCGCCATTCAAAAGCTGGCGACTATGCTGCCTGAAACAGCAATTATTGTCCAAAACGGAAAAGAGGAAGAAATCCCGATCAGCGCAGTTCGCGTGGGTGATATCGTTCTTTGCCGCGAGGGAGAGATCGTTCCAATCGACGGTACGATCGTGTTTGGAAAGGCAAGCATCAATGAGTCCGCGTTGACGGGCGAGAGTATTCCCGTCGATAAAAAAGAGGGAGACAAGGTAAACGCCGCATGTACGTTGGTTCAAGGAAGCGTGCGTATTCGCGCCGAGCAGGTGGGTGAAGAAACAGCCTTGTCTCACGTATTACAGCTACTCGAAGATGCGGCATCCAGCCGCGCTCCCGTGGCAAGGCTGGCAGACAGGATCAGCCGTTGGTTCGTTCCTGCCGTGCTTTTGATTTCACTTGGCACGCTGATTTTATGGATCGTATTGACCAAAAATGTAGAGCAGGCCTTGCAATTTGCCATCAGCGTACTCGTAATTTCTTGTCCGTGTGCACTTGGACTTGCCACACCGACTGCCATTTTGGTGGCAACGGGACGGGGGGCCGAAATCGGAATTTTGTTTAAAAGTGCCGAGGCATTGGAAAAATTACACGCAGTCAATAAGGTTTGTCTTGATAAAACAGGAACCATGACCGAAGGACAGCCCGAGGTTGTAGATTGTCTGATTTACGAAGAAAAGAGCAATCTTCCCGTCTGCTGTGAATTTAACAAACAACAAAAAAAGGACGAGATCATCGCCCTTGCAGCCGCAGTCGAGCGCCATTCGACGCATCCGCTCTCACTTGCCATTTGCCGATCCGCGCAAAAAAATGAGATCAAGGTTGCCCAATCCACCGACTATAAATCCTTCATTGGCGAAGGTGTCAGTGCAAAAATTAATAGCAAGATTTGTCTTGTCGGAAAGGCAAATCTTTTAGAGCGATACGGAATTGATAATAAGCAAACCGCATGGTTTCGGCGCATTCAAACCGAGGCGGGAATCAAAGGTCAGACCGCTGTTTGCGTGGTATATGATAAAAATGTAATCGGTGCTATTTCCATAGCCGACCGCATCCGTGAGGACACACCTGCAGCCATCGACCGCTTGACAGATATGAAGGTCAGTACGCTGATGCTGACAGGTGACAATGAGGCCGTAGCGGCCAACGTAGCCATGCTGACGGGCATTACCGAACATCGGTCGGGATTGATGCCCCAGGACAAAGAAAAGGCCATAGGAGAGGCAAAAGAGCACTTCTGCGTGGCGATGGTCGGCGACGGTATCAATGACGCTCCTGCCCTTGCACGCGCGGATGTGGGCATTGCCATTGGCGCAGGCACGGACGTTGCCATTGATTGCGCGGACGTGGTATTGACCAAAAATTCTTTGCACAGCGTGGCGGATGCCATTTCGCTCAGCCGCCGCACCATGATGTGTATTCGCGAAAATTTGTTTTGGGCACTGCTTTATAATTCCGTTTGTATCCCCGTTGCGGCAGGTGCCTTCAGCACGTTTGGCGTAACGCTGAATCCCATGATTGCGGCAGGCGCGATGAGCCTTTCCTCAGTCTGTGTGGTTCTCAACTCGCTTCGTTTGCGCCGTGTTTCGCTTGAAAGCAAGCCACATATCAAAGAAAAAAAGCCGAAAATTAAAAAGCAAGAAATACCCGAACAAAAAACAGAAGAACAAAGAATAGAGGAAATATTTAATATGGAAAACAAAAGCAAAAAAGAGATCGTTTTGTCGGTCAACGGTATGATGTGTCAGCACTGTGTAGCCCACGTAAAAAAGGCGCTGGAGGCTGTCGAGGGCGTCAGTGCGGTTGAGGTATCACTGGAAAATAAAAGCGCAATAGTGCAAGCTGATGACGCGGTGGAAAAGAGCACACTGGTCGCCGCTGTCGTCGCACAGGGCTACGAGTGCGAGTGATAAAATGACATAAAAAAGAGGAGGCTTTCCAGCCTCCTCTTTTTTATGTTCATTTATAATACTCATTCATTACAGACGAAACAACGCTTGACGCGGAGCTTGGATCTACTCCGTTTTCCAGCACGACGCAAACAGAGATCGCGCCGTAGTTGTTTCCCGAGGTCTGTACCGTAGGCAGACCATATGCCAACAAAATGGCATGATCGGGCTCGGACGTTCCCGAGGGCGCCGACGCGCCGATGCAGCCAAGGCTGATGCCAGCGTTTTTAAGACGATCAGACTGCTCTGACAGTGCGTCATTCTTTTGGGCAAGCTGTTCCATAGTGCGAATGAGAAGCTGCTTGTTTTCCTCGGTCAGCGTATAAAAGGACATTAGCTCCTTGGGCGTTCTATGCACGACATCACCGCTGGTAAAATTACGGATTTCATATAGAAGATGGCCGCGGTAGCGGGTACCGCCGCTGACAATTGAGGCAAGGGATGCGCAAAGCTGGGCGGGTGTACAGGTCAGATCCGACTCGCCAATGGCGGCTTTAAACAGCAAAAGGTTTTTGTCTGCATTGAGGGAGGACACACTTCCCTCTCCTTCTGCAATTTCAATGCCTGTTTTTTGTCCGAAGCCGAGCAAGGTCTCATACTGATTCATTTTTTGTTGACCGATCTTGAGCCCCAATTGACCGAAAAACACGTCACAGCCATCGATCAGCGCGGTGGAAACACCGAGCAGTCCGTGCGAGTCGTCCTGTACGTACAAAAGAGGACACAAAACCGTATGTCCCTCAACCGTCAAGGCGTTTTGATCTTTCCACAGCGACGAGGGCGTAACGATTTTTTCCGTCAATCCCGCAACGGCTGTGCGAAGATGCAGCAGCTTGCCGGGATTATACACACCCGAAAGAGCGCGGTTAAACATGGGCAAATTTTTGTCGGAGGCCAGACGATCATAATCCTCTTGAAAGGTCGATGCGTCAAACGTCGGTGCGCTGGCAATGGCCAAATATGCGCCCGAATTTGGGTCGATCGCCACGACAGATCCCTTGACTGAGCTGCTCCCCTCTTGTTCAAGACGGGCGCGTAACGCGTCCTCGGCGGCAATTTGCAGTTTAATATCAATGGTCAGGCGAACGTCCTGCCCTGCAATGGGCTGTTTGATCACCTCAGAGGATACCGTTCTGCCGTTGGCATCCAAAATGATGGTCATTTGCCCGTCGGTGCCATGTAAAATAGATTCAAAGGCACTCTCACAGCCCGACACGCCAACAATGGCATCCATGGGATAGCCCAGCGCGTTGTAATAATCCCAATCCTCGGCAAATATTTGATTAACGCGCCCCAAAATATGCGACGCGTAACCGGGATAATGATAGATGCGCTCAGAGCGAACGATAAATCGGACGCCGGGCAGAGCGTTTTCCTTATTGGCAGAAATGACGGCCGCGCTGACATCCTTGGCCAGCACGTATTCTGCGGCAGTACCGCCAAAATCACACACGTCCATATCGTAATACAGTCGGATCAGTTGTGTGATCTGCTCATTCGAATAAGCGGGAATACCGTCTACTCTGGCACCGAGCGAATATTTGTTGACATAATAGGCGACCAGCGCGTCGGCCGAGGCGGTAGGTGACAACTCATTTTTGATCAGCACTTTGCTAAGCTTTTTGGCAACGGTGCTGTTTTCATCTTGTGCCTGATCGGAATAGGTCAGATCGGGATAGCTTCCAAAAAGGGGAAAGAAATTCTCACAAAGCGTGCCTGCTTCAGCGGACGAAAAGGGCTCGGCAAGCTGCAATAATGTCTGATTGCGGACGGATACGCCAAGCTCGGTAAAAAAGGGATCGTAGTCCAGTGTCAAATCATAGGAATAGCGATTGGTGACAAGAGGCAAGCCGTGGCAATCGTAAATTTCGCCGCGCATAGCCTGAATGGTGACCGTTTGCTCGGTCAATCCCTCGGGCAGATCCGTCTTGTCCTTGTAGACCATATACGAATTGCCCGTCACCTGCAAGGTGATCAGAATAGACAGATAAACGATACAAATGACCACGAATACCGAGGTCAAAACAGTAACGCGGCGGGAAAAAAGGGCGTGCGGCGTCAGCTTTTTTGCGTTTTTTTTCTTTTTTTGCGGCTGATTGGGAAGCGGCATATAGGGCATGACGACGCACTCTCCTTTCCTTACAGTTTAAATGGTATAAAAAATCAAACCAAAACGGCGCTCAACAGCGTATTGACAAACAGATATGCACAGACAGCCAGCGCGACGATAGTACCGGGATTTAAAATAGCGGTGCGCAGACCCATACGGGCAGGCAGCTGCTCCTCTGTCTTTTTCAAAACGAACTTGCGGCGGCGAATGATGAAGAACACCACGCCAAGCGCGGCCAGAGCATACTGGGCAAAGACAAACAGCAAAACACCAAGCGTGCCGCCCGCGTGCTCCATGACGTGCTGACCCAGAACCTCGAGCTGTTCCACGCCTTCGGGATTGTTCATAAAATCCTCTACCAACAGCATCAGCGTGTCGTAATCCGCCCAGTTCATAAGGATCGTTGGCAGAACGCCGCCGAAGAAGTTGACGGCCATGTGGATAAGCATACAATGATGGATCTTGCCCGTTCTTGCATACACAAAGGACAACAGCATACCGAGCAGTGCGGCGTAGAAAAACTGATAGAAATTGCCGTGGAAGGCACCAAACAGCAGACCGTTGACAAAAATAGCGGCAAATTCACCGTGAGGAAGCATACGGTCAAGCAACAGCTTGCGGAAGATCAGCTCTTCAAAAACAGGAGCGAGAACGACTGTCAAAAGTCCTGAAAACCAAACGGGAAGCTCCATGGTATCGTTGAGCTGATTATAAAAATCGATGCCTGTGATATTGCTCAAAATATTCATGAAGTTGTTACCAACCATACTGCCGGCCATCATCAACGCTTGTGCCATAAAGAACAGTATCATAAAATGACCGAATTTGAGCTTTTTCTTTTCAATCAATGCGCGAGGACGACTGAAAATGATCAAAAACAGCATGGGCATACAAATGACATACAGCGGCAGCGTTCCCACCAGCGTGGAAATGATGCCGTTTTCCGCAGCCTCAGGTGCAAAAAGAGCCATGAGTGCATAAAGAACCGAGCTGATGGCGATCCAAGCAATCGTAATGATAGCAAGTCCCCAGCCAAGGTGATTGTAGGCGCTTTTCATTTGACGGCGGGAAGGCTCGTAATCATACAATACGGGTGTAACAGTCGCTTGCGGCTCGGTCGGCTCGCCGGACGCAATTGCAGTTTCACCAAGAGGTGTATCCTCTGAAACAGAGGCATTTTCTGCTTTGCTTGCCTCGTTTTCAGACATCGATTCCACCTCGCTCGTAAGCGGAGCGGCAGAGCTGTCAGCGGTGGTATTGTCAGCAATTGTTTTGTCGGTGACGGTTGGTTGCTCTGTGGGTTTTTCATCCGTTTGAGCAAGATTAAAGGAGTAAAAGTCAAAGTTCGGGTTGGAATTTTTGTTTTCGTTCATAGGTAGTCTCCTTTCGGTGGGGTAAGGGTATGGAATTTTTTACATTTTCGCACTATACCAAACATATAAAGGTAGTTGAAAATTCTAAGTATATCTTATATTACTATACGAATCTATATTTCAAAAAGCAACAATTTTTTATTTTTTCTCATCAATTGCCTTTTGCAGACCCTTGATCACGCAATCACCGCATTCGGTGGCTGTAGTTACTCGCATGCCGATACCGTTGGCAATCACCTTGGCAAGTCCGGGTAGCTTGGCACTCTCGCCGCACAAAATAGGTCCCGTAGCGAAAATATCTGCACTCAACTCGGGCGGTGCCGCCTCCAGCGTCGCGCGCATCAGATGAATGATACGGGCGATGGGCTTGCGCAATGCCTCAGCCACGTCGGCAGAGGAAATTTCCGCTGTAGCAGCCAGACCGTTTTGCACGTTTCGTCCGCTGACCATCAGCGAACCGCGGTCAATGGAGGGATGTGCCGTACCGATGCGGCATTTGATGGCATGAGCGGATTGTTCCCCAATGATCAGACCGTACGCCGCGCGGAGATGGGCAATGATGGCATGATCAAACTCGTCACCTGCCGTGCGACCCGTGCGGGCACTGACAACACCGTTATAGCAAAGAACGGCCGCCTTGGTCGTACCGCCGCCGATATCAACGATCATACTGCCGTGAGGGCTGGCGATATTCAGTCCTGCGCCGTAAGCGGCGGCAACGGCGTGAGGAATCAGACGAACCGATCGAGCACCTGCGTCCCGAATGACGTCCTCCAGTGCACGGCGCTCCACCTCGGTGATGCCGTGGGGAATGGAGACTACGACAGTCGGACGCTGTAAAAAGCCCAGCGCCTGTGCTTGCTTAAAAAAGGTATTGAGCATAACGACGGCCAGATCATAATCGGCAACAACGCTGTTTTGAAGTGGGCGGCAAGCGCGCACGTCTGCCGGAGTGCGGCCGAGCATGGGCAAAGCATCCTTACCAATGGCGATGGGATCGCCGCTTCGGGTATTGATGGCAATGGCCGACGGAAAGCGCTGGATGAGTACGTGTTCCTGGCGGCTGATGCGCGTATGTGTGGTGCCGAGGTCAACGGCCAGAGGGGAAGACATAGATGGCTCCTTTCTTTTCGCGAGGCGAAAGTTTGGGATGATATATGGAAATGGATAATTTGCAAAGGTAAGGGGGAGCTGAAATTGAAGCGACTGCTTCTACGGATGGGCGCGACACAACGCGTCGCACTTTTCACTTTATGCTACTTCTTGGCCTTTCCCAAGAAGTAGCCAAGAAGGAAACTTAAGGGCCTAATGCCCTTAAGAAACCCGAAAGACTTGTTTCTTTGGCTATCTTTTGATGGTTATCAAAAGACGTTATCGCGTCAGCAATTTTTGCGTCAGCGGATCAAAGATCCGCCTCCTATTGCAAGCAGGCTATCACTTTTTTACTTCATTCCGTGCCGCGCTGCAAAAAGAAAGACGAGAAAAACATAAGAGTTTATTCTATAACTCCTTGCCACACATCCACCACGCGCGGCAGGCGGGGGGAGCAAAATCGTTTTTTTGAAAAATCAGTTGAATCGGGGTGCGTCGCAGTTGGCAAAAGCATTTGCTTTCGCTCGTTGCGTGCTACTTTCGTGTTTGCAAGTTTCTTTAACTTGCAAACGCAAAAGCTGAAAATGTAACACTTCGCGAAAAGATGAGCAGAGCGAGAGCGCCGCGACCTTTTCGCGTTGCGGGTATCCAAAGGGCATTAGGCCCTTTGGCGTCTTTCTTCCGCCACTTCTTGGGGCGTGCCAAGAAGTGGCATCAAAAACCGGTACAGATCAGCGCGCGACGAAGTCGCGCAGTATGATCGTCCGTAGAAGTTTACTTATCTTCTTCTCCTTCGATCTTTACGACCAAAAAATGCTGGATCTCGCAAGCCCCGACACTAATCAAACCGTGTCGATCGACGCTTTCCCCCTCGCCTTTGCAATTTTACTTATCGTGATGCTTCTCGCCGTGATCCTCGCGCTCATTGTTTCCTTAGCGGGCCTTGTCATCTCGATCGTATATAAGCAAAGCGCGAAAAGAAAAAAGCATATCCTCGCCTATTCTCTTATCAGTGCCGCCTGCCCCCTCTCGTTTTTCCTCTTCCTTCTGATCGGAAGACTGATCGAGAGCATCGGCGCGTAACGTATAAATCCGATTTTCAAACGAAAATCGGATTTTTCTTTTATAGATATTTTGTGATCTCTGCGGGATGCGAAACGATGGCATCCGCCTTGTGATGTCGAAGCTCCTCCTCGGT
>JAFVZV010000126.1 GCA_017507985.1 Clostridia bacterium | reverse complement strand
TACGGGTGTCACGTCTAAGAAGATGATCGAGTCCTACGAGAACTCGCTCAAGAAATAATCGACTGTAAATTATTGTGAAAACCGCCTCTGCCGCGACACCACCGTGCCGCGGTGGGGGCCTTTTTCGCAGAGAAGTGCCGTTATCCTCTTGTAATTTCAGCATACATATGGTACAATATTCCAAGCAAAACGTTAAGGCAGGAGAAGATATGTCTTTCATTCGAAACTATATCGGTGATCGGAAATTTTATCGCACCGTGCTGGGCGTGGCTGTGCCCATGATGATACAAAACGGCATTACCAACCTGGTCAATCTGCTGGACAACGTCATGGTCGGTACGCTGTCGACCGAGGCCATGTCGGGCGTTTCCATCGTCAATCAATTCATTTTTATATTCAATCTGCTTATCTTCGGCGCGATCTCCGCGGCGGGTATTTTTACTGCGCAATATCACGGCTTGGGCGACAATGAGGGTGTTCGGTATACCTTTCGTTTCAAATTTATCATCAATGCGGTAGCAGGGGCGCTGGGTGTTGGCATTTTTGCTCTGTTTGACGAACAACTCATCCGTATGTTTTTGCATACGGGCAGTATGGAGGGAGATCTTGAGCTGACACTGGCTTACGGGCAGGAATATTTGCTGATTATGTTAGCAGGGTTGATTCCTTACGCAATCGCCCAAGCTTACGCCTCTACCATGCGAGAAACGGGAGAGACCGTTGTTCCCATGGTGGCAAGCGCAGTGGCGGTGTTTACCAATTTTGTACTCAACTGCGTGTTGATTTTCGGCTTGTTCGGACTGCCTGCGCTGGGCGTTAAAGGTGCGGCCATTGCGACGGTCGTGTCGCGTGGAGTTGAATTGGCAGTTCTGTTGCTTTGGGGGTATACGCACACGAAAAAATGCCCTTATCTTGTTGGCGCACTGCACTCGCTGTATCTACCGCGCTCGCTGTTTGGACGGATTTCCGTCAAGGGTCTGCCGCTGATGATGAACGAGGTGTTCTGGGCAATGGCCATGACCTTCCGCAACCAATGTTATTCTACGCGCGGCCTTGATGTGGTCGCGGCACAGAATATCAGCACGACCATCGTCAATCTTTTTAGCGTGGTCTATCTTGCGCTGGGCAGCGCGATTGCCATTATCGTTGGCAATGAGCTGGGCGCGGGCAAGCTGGAAAAAGCGCGTGATTCGGCCCGCAAAATGATGGCATTTTCCATTTTTTGTGCCGTACTGATGGCGCTGCTTTTGGTCGTGACCTCGATGTTGTTCCCACGGTTGTACAACGTTAGTGCTGACGTGCGGACGCTTGCCGCCTTTATGATTATTATTTCTGCGGCTATCTTGCCCTTTTCGGCTTATGCGCACGCGGCGTATTTTACGCTCCGATCGGGCGGTAAGGTACTGATCACGCTACTATTTGACAGCGTGTATATGTGGGCCCTGGTAGCACCGTTGGTGTTCGTGCTGTCGCGCTTTACGGATATGAACATTCATTGGCTGTTTATCGCGGGTCAGAGCGTGGAGATCGTTAAATGTGTCTTTGGTTCGGTTTTGCTTTCGAGGATCAATTGGGCGAAGCAGTTGGTGGGGGAGAAGGGGGATAGTTGAAATTTTAAACAACTTCTCCTCTCTACGCTCACACTGTGTCTGCGGCACGCGTTCGCGGATTGCATGGATGCCCTTTCTTTGTCGCTGAACAAAGAAAGGGCGAAAGAAAATCAGCCAAAGGGCCTGATGCCCTTTGGAAACCCGCGACGCGAAAAGTCGTTCCGCTGTCGCTCCACTCATTTTTTCGCGAAGGTGGGCATTTTCAGCATTTGTGTTGGCGTTTTAAATAAAAACGCCAACACGAAAAACGCACGCAAGCGAAGCAGTAAAAGCTTTTGCCATCTGCGACGCACCCCAGTCAAACTAAATTTCAAACAAAAACGATTTTGTTTTCTTCGCCTGCCACGCGTGGTGGCAGCACTTGAAGCACTGCATTTAAGTGTGATATGTGATCTCTCTTGTTGCTCTATGTAGCGCGGCAATCGCAGGGAGGTCCCGGAGAGAACGTCCGGGCGCGTTTCTTGGTTACTTCTTGGGGCGTGCCAAGAAGTGGCATCAACGGTCAGCGCGACGCGTTGTGTCGCGCCAAAAGACAGAAAGCTAAATATTAAACAACTGTTTTCCCACAGTTGTTTTTTCTTTTTCCCTTGACTTTCTTCAGCCCTTTTGTTATAATTAGTTAGTTAACTAACAAAAAGGAGACATATCATGTCTAAAAAGAAAACCGTAACGGCGATGCTGCAGCATCGGCCGCCGAGACCGCCGCATGAAACGCCCCCGATGATCGTCAATGACATTTCTCACCTGTTTTTCGGCAAGGTGCGCTCGCTTGAGCCCGAGGGCGTAATGTCGCAGCACAGCGCAAGATGCATCATTCGCTTGCTCGTTCGCGGTGACGGTGTGCGCCAAAATGAGATTGCAGATGCATTGCATTTGAGTGCTCCCAGCGTCAGTGCGACGCTTCGCCGCATGGAGGCCGAGGGGCTGATCTGCCGCCACGCCTGCGAAGGAGACGGTCGCGCTGTTCGCGTGTGCCTGACCGACAAGGGCAGAGAATACGACGAGGGCGTTCGACTTATGCTGCGCCGATTGGACGAGATCCTCATGGAGGGCTTTGACGAGGCCGAGACCGAGCAGCTTACGGTCATGCTTTGTCGCATGAGAGACAATATGCTACGCAATCTGTCGCAGGAGCACGACGCCGAGGAGGAGAGGGAATGAAGCTGGCTAAATACTTAAAACCATATCTGCTTTTTGCGATCATTTCGCCTCTTTTGATGATGGGGGAGGTGCTGGCCGATCTGTGCCTGCCCTATTTGATGTCGTTTATCGTTGACTACGGCATTGCCGAGGACGGGCTTGTGAAGATCGGTGAGAGCGCGTTCGCCTCAGGGGTGATGAACCTGTTGTTTGGAGCGGGGCAGTATACCCAACTCAACATTATTTTGACGTTTGGTATCATGATGCTGATGATCACGCTCGTCGGCGGCTTTTTCGGTACATTTTGCGCCTATGCGGCTGCCCGTGCATCGCAGGGCTTTGGCAACGATCTGCGCTGCGATGCCTATCGCCGCGTGATGTCGCTGTCCATCGAGCAGACGGACAAGTTCACCACGGGATCGCTGGTCACCCGCATGACGGGCGATATTGCCATGATGGTCGAATTTGTCGAAATGATCTTGCGTATGTTTGTCCGCGCGCCTATGTTCCTTATCGGCGGTACTGTGATGCTGCTTTCGCTGAATATTAAATTCGGAACCGTGCTGCTGTGCGCGTTGCCTGTTTTGCTTATTATCATCATACTGGTACTGCGCCGCGCGGTTCCCATGTACAGCATCGTTCAGAAAAAGCTGGACCGCGTCAATGCTGTGGTACAGGAAAACGTTTCGGGTGCCCGTGTGGTCAAGGCGTATGTGCGCGAGGACTATGAAACGGAGCGCTTCGGCCGTGCCAACGGCGAGCTGCGTGACGTTAACTACCGTGTACTTCGCATGATGAGCGTGCTGCATCCCGTCATGAATATCGTGCAAAATCGTGCCATTCTGGCCATCATTGCGTTGGGCGGTATCGCTATTAGTGAGGGAGTGGCCGGCATGAGCACGGGTACACTTATGGCAGGTGTCAACTATGTGACGAGCATTTTGCATTCGGTCATGATGGTCACGATGATGTTCCAGTCTGTCTCGCGTGCTATGGCTTCGGGCAAGCGCATCAACGAAATTTTGGATACCGTTCCCGTTATTTCGGATGGAACGGTTACACAAGGAAAAAAGAGCGAGGTGGCGGTTTCCTTCCGCAACGTCAGCTTCCGCTATCCGGGAACGGCAGGGCGACCTGTGCTGCGAAATATCAATTTGGATGTTCGCCGTGGGGAAACGCTTGCCGTGATCGGTGCGACGGGAAGCGGCAAGACCTCGCTGGTGGGACTCGTTCCTCGGTTCTACGACCCCACCGAGGGCGAGGTTCTGGTCGATGGCGTACCTGTCAAGCAGTATAAGCTATCCGCCCTGCGTCAAAAGCTGGGCTATGTTATGCAAAAGAGTGAGCTGTTTTCGGATACCATCGGTGGCAACATTCGTTGGGGACGTAAGCAGGCCTCGCAAACGGAGCTACAAAAAGCCGCCGCAACGGCACAGGCGGCTGAATTTATCGAAGGCTTTGCCGAGGGCTACGATACCTTCGTCGCCGAGAAGGGGGCATCGCTCTCGGGTGGACAAAAGCAGAGAATGTCTATCACACGTGCGCTTGTCCGTCGTCCTGAAATTATGATCTTAGATGATGCGACCTCGGCGCTTGACCTTGCTACCGAGGCCAAGCTGCGCGCAGCTATGCGCGAGAGTCTGAAGGACACGACTGTGATCATGGTCGCTCAGCGCATCGCGTCGGTCAAGCACGCCGATCGCATCGCTGTCATTGAGTCGGACGGCAGCATTCTCCATTGTGCACCGCACGAGGAATTGCTCCAAATCAGCCCGACATACGTTGACATTGTCAATTCGCAGGCTGGACAAGGAGGTGCAGCACAATGAACCGACCCGCATCTTCCGGCGGCGCTCCCCGTGCCGCCATGCTCAATATTCGCCCGGGACGTCCCGGCGCCGGCCCCAACGCGCGTATGAACGTGGAAAAGCCAAAGAATATGTGGCGCACCATCGGCAGATTGTTGCGCTATATCGGACGCAACGGTGTATTGCTTGCCGCTCTGCTCGTGTTCATGGCACTGACCACGCTGGTCGATCTGCTCGGTCCCATGTTCCAACAGCTCGCCATTGATACCATCAAGGTGGCCGAGGACGGCCTGAGCGTCGATCTTGAGGCCCTGTTCACCTATCTGAGCATCATGGGCGCGGCCTTTATCTTTGGCGCGCTGATGAGCCTTTGCCAGTCGTTGCTGTCGGCCAAGCTGTCCCAAGCGACGGTGTATACCATGCGAAACGATCTGTTCCGCAAGATCTCCCGTTTACCCATTTCCTATACTGACACCCACCGCCACGGTGACATCATGTCCCGCATGACCAACGACGTGGAAAACGTCTCCAATGCCGTTGCACAGTCGATCACGACGCTGATCTCCTGCATCATTACCATCATCGGTGCGTTTTGTATGATGATCTATTACAGCTGGGAATTGACCCTCATTACGCTGGTGACCATTCCACTGTCCATCACCGTCTCGACCATGCTGGGTAAGTTTATGCGTAAATATTTCATCCGTCGCCAAAAGCTACTCGGCGCACTTAACGGGCAGGTTGAGGAGATGGTCACCTCTTACAAAACTGTTGTCGCTTACGGCAAGGAAGGGGAGGCGGTCGAAAAATTTGCCGAGATCTCGGATCAATTGCGAGTCAGCAGTATCTCGGCTCGCGTTTGGGGCTCTATCATGGGCCCGTTGATGAACTTCATTGGCAATTTACAATATGTGGCTGTCGCGGCCATGGGCGGCTTTATGATGCTGACAGGGCGCGGACACATGAGTATCGGCTCGCTGCAGGCCATGCTTCAGTATTCCAAAAAATTCACCATGCCCATCAACCAGGTGGCCAACCAGTACTCGGCCATTCTGACCGCACTTGCCGGCGCGGAGCGCATTTTTGAGATCATGGACAGCGAGGGCGAGATCGATGAGGGAGAAATTGTGCTTTCGCACGATGAGATGAAAGGCGAGATCGTATTTGAAGATCTGCATTTCTCATACGTCCCCGGCGAGCCCGTGCTCAAGGGGTTAGATCTGACGGTCAAGCCGGGGCAAAAGATCGCCATTGTAGGCGCGACGGGCAGTGGTAAAACCACCGTGGTCAACCTGCTCACTCGCTTTTATGAACCTGACAGTGGACGAATCACGGTGGACGGTGTATCGATTAAAGATATTCCCAAAGAGCAGCTACGCAGCTCGATTGCCATCGTTCTTCAGGATACTGTTTTGTTCTGTGACAGCATTTGCGCCAATATTAAGTACGGCAAGCTCGCGGCGAGCGACGAGGACATGAAGCAAGCGGCAGCCATGGCGAATGCCGATGTGTTCATCGAGCGGCTTCCCGAGGGCTATGACACTCAACTGGCCGAGGCAGGCTCCAATTTGTCGCAGGGACAGCGTCAGCTGTTGTCCATTGCCCGCGCGGTGCTGGCCGATCCCAAAATTTTGATTTTGGACGAGGCGACCTCATCGGTCGATACCCGCACCGAGATGCGTATTCAGCAAGCCATGGTCAATCTGATGAAAAACCGTACCTCGCTCATCATCGCGCACCGTCTGTCCACCATTCGCGATGCCGACGTGATCGTTGTTTTGCGTGACGGTGTGATCGCTGAGGCGGGCGACCATGAAACGCTGCTTTCGGCGGGCGGCGAATATGCCAAGCTGTACAGCAGTCAGTTTGCAGGAGAGGTGACCTGATGGCAAGTAAGAAACAAACGACGCTGACCGTTCCTGCGGACCCCGATTTCGCGGCGCGCCAAGCACGATTTGCTCGCCTTTGCGAACGCGAGCGGCAATCCGACCGTCCCGCGTCGGGCGTGACGGCAGGGGATGGCATCGGGACTTACAAGGAAAAGCGCTTGCACGCGTTGCTCAAGGATTTTTATATGCCGCCCGATGCACGGCAGGAGGTTCGTCTGACCGACGAAATGATGTGCGCTCGCTATGTCGATCTGACCGATGCCGCCACACGACGCGAGCGTGATCGCTACGTCGCCGACATTTTGACGGACGAGGGCGAGATTATCGAGATCCAGACGGGCGGCTTTTATCCTCTGATCAAAAAACTGCATTTTTATCTGTGCGCGACTGATTTTGACGTGACGGTGGTGCATCCAATGCCGGCTGCCAAGTATCTGCGCTGGATGAACCCCGACACGGGCGAGATCTCTGCGGCGCATAAATCGCCCAAACGGGGCAAGGCGCGAGACGTGGCCAAGGAGCTGTATTGGCTGATGCCCTATTTGGCCGAGCCGCGCTTTAAGCTGGTTATCGCCCTGATCGACGTAGAGGAAATCCGACTGCAAAACGGTTGGGGAAACGGAGGTAAGCGGGGCTCGGAACGGTATGATCGCTTTCCGCTGGCACTGCAGTCCGAGGTGGTATTTGAATGCCCCGAGGACTATGCGGCTGTCTTTTTGCCGCCGCCTGAGGTGCTATCTGCTCCGTTTACTGCCGCCGAGTATGCCAAAGCGACGGGCATTCGGGGCAAAACGACCTACAGTATGCTACATTTGCTGACCGATCTGCACTTTCTCACCCCCGCCGCCCCGCGTGGTCGCGCAGGCACGTGGGAAAGGGTACAATAATAAAAGGAGGACGCCTGTCCTCCTTTTGTTATGCTTTTGCTAAAGCCTATACTGCTTCTCCTCTTGACGCGCGTCCGTAGGAGAAGTAGCTAAAAATTCGGCCATCCCAAAAAGCAAAATAAAACAAAACCCCCGCCTTCAACCGGAGCTCGAAGGCGGGGACTTTGTTTATCTTAAATTAGTCGCAAACGTAAGGCAGAAGTGCTACCTGACGCGCACGCTTGATCGCGGTGTTAACCTCGCGCTGATGCTTAGCGCAGGTACCGGAAATACGTCTGGGCATGATCTTGCCGCGCTCGCTGATGAACTTTCTCAGCTTAGCGGTATCCTTGTAGTCGATGAACTCAACCTTATCAGCACAGAATATGCAAACTTTCTTTCTTCTTCTCGTTACAGGACGAGGAGCGCGAGCTACGGGAGCCGCTGCATTTTCAACTTTATTATCCATGATCAACATCAATCCTCCTTGTAAATTTTAACAAACGATTGCCTCAGAAGGGCAGATCGTCATCCGCCTTGAGTTCCTCAAAACGAGGCGTATCAGCGCCTGCGGGAGAGGAGAAGGACGGGGTGGCATAAGCGTCGGGGGTATAAGTCTGTCCGGCACTGCCCTCGTTTTTGCTATCGACGAACATAGCCTCGTCAACAACGACCTCGGTTGCATAGCGCTTCTGTCCCTGCGCATCCTGCCAGGTGCGGGTCTGGATAGAGCCGGTCAGGCAAATGGCGGAACCCTTGCGGAAATAGCGCGCGATGAACTCTGCGGTCTGACGCCATGCGACTACGCTGATGAAGTCCGCTTGAGGACCCGACTGCGAGTCGTTTCTGGACGAATAGCGACGGTTGACAGCCAAAGTGAAGGAAACAACAGAAACATTATTGTTCTGGGTCTGCTTCAGCTCAGGGTCTGCGCAAAGACGGCCGCACAGGATGACTTTGTTCAGATTCAGACTTGACATACTCGATAACGCCTCCTTTTACGGATTATAAATCGGGAATCGCTTATTCAGCGTCAGCTTCGACTACAGCTTCAGCAGCCTCAGCCTCAACAGCCTCAGCAACGGCAGCAGCGGCAACCTCAGCAGCTGCAGCCTTCTTCGCTGCTGCTTCAGCAGCATCGTAGTCCAGCTTGATCACCATGCAGCGCATAACACTCTCATCGATGTTAGCAAGACGCTGCAGCTCTGCGGGGAATGCACCCTCGGACTTGAACGTGACAACAATGTAGTAGCCCTCGTTCATGTCATCGATGGGATATGCCAGACGGCGTCTGCCCCACTCTGCGACTTCCACGATCTCTGCGTTTGCGGTGATGGTAGAGGTAAACTTCTCTACGGTTGCCTTTGCGGCATCATCGCCACTTGCGCAATTGATGATGAACATACACTCGTAAGAACTAATGATTTTTTCCATACTGTTTTACACCTCCCTATGGACGTTCGACCGTGCCTATATGATTTTGCACGGTAAGGAGACGGGCGCTCCGGCACCCGTATCAAATCGGAATTATATCATATTTTCCTATGCTTGTCAAGGCTTTTTTGATTTTTTTGATGAAAATCTCTTTTATTTTTCGTCATTTTGCAGATTTTTCTGTTTTTTTCGCTCGCCTATTGCAATCAAAGTGAAATTTTTATATAATATTTACAGATATAAGGTATCGTTTGAACACCAAAGGAGGTTTCCATGGCACGAAAGAAAAAACAAAGCAAACGCATCAGCCGCATTTTATCACTCGTCGTTTTTTTGCTTATACTGCTCGCCGCGCTGGTCGCGTATCTCAATCCCGATCTTCTTGAGCAGCCCCAAACAGAGGACCCCGCACCAACACCGCCCGAAACAACCACCATGGGCGAGATGCAAGTCCACGTTATCGACGTCGGACAAGGCGATGCCATTTTAATCACAGCTCCCGAAGGAAACATATTGATTGACGCAGGCGATAACGTAGCTCGATACGAGCAAGCGCTCAAAAATTATCTGGACGGGCTGGGTATCAAAAAGCTGGATTATTTCGTTTTGACTCATCCTGATGCCGACCACATCGGCGGCGCGGATATGATCTTGAAAAATTACACCGTCGGCACGGTGATCATGCCCGACAAGCCACACACGACCAAGGTATATGAAGCCGTGCTGGACGCACTGGAAGCCAATGGTGCGGACCTGGAGCTGGCCGAAGCCGGAACGATGTTTTCCTTGGGCGATCTGAAATGTAAAATTTTAGCGCCTTTGAAAATCTATTCGGATAAAAACGATTGCAGCGTGGTCATCCGCGCGACCTTTGGTGAGGTCTCCATGATGTTCACAGGAGATGCGGAAGGCAACAAGGAAGGGCAAGCCGAAAAGGATATTTTGGCCAAATACCCTGCCACCGAGCTCAAATGCGACTTTTTGAAGGTCGGGCATCACGGCTCAGACACTTCAACCAGCCCTGCGTTTCTGACCGCCGTATCGCCCAAAATCGCCGCCATCTCCTGCGGTGCGGGCAACAAATACGGTCATCCCGTTCAAAGCGTTCTTGATACGCTGAATGCCGCCGGCGTAACCGTCTATCGAACGGATCTGTCGGGCACGTTGGTGTTTGTCTGCGACGGAACAACGATCGAATATCGAAAATAAGTCAAAAACGCCCTTCGCGTCCTGCAAATTTTCATTTGCAGGACGCATTTTTATGTCAAAATATGCAATTTTTGATTGCAAGTCTTGCAATTCGCAAAAGAATATGGTATAATCAGCTATTCCATCATGGAGGTACGTACGATGAGACTGGTTGTAAAGATCGGAACGTCAACACTGACGCACGCCACGGGCAATATGAATATTCGCCGCGTCGAGCAGCTCTGTCGCGTTCTCGCAGACCTGAAAAATGCAGGGCACGAGGTAATTTTAGTATCCTCGGGCGCGATCGGCATGGGCGTAGGCAAGCTGGGACTGCGCGAGCGACCCTCGGATATGCCCACCAAGCAGGCAGCGGCGGCTGTCGGTCAATGCGAGCTGATGTACGTCTATGATAAGCTGTTCTCCGAGTACAATCACACCGTGGCCCAGATCCTTTTGACGGGTGATGATCTCAACCACACCGACCGCCATGAAAACTTCCGCAACACCATGTCGCGCCTGCTCGAGCTCGGTGTGCTCCCTATCATTAACGAAAACGACACCATCGCCACGACCGAAATCGCCGTGGGAGACAACGATACCCTCGGTGCCATTGTGGCGGTCAGCATCGGTGCTGACGTTTTGGTGCTGCTCTCCGATATCGACGGGTTGTATACCGCCGATCCCCATACCGATCCCAACGCCAAGCTGATCCAAACAGTGAAGGAGATCACCCCCGAGATTCTTGCGCTGGCCGGCGGATGCGGTTCGGCGCTCGGCACGGGCGGTATGAAGACCAAGCTGCGCGCCGCCGCCATGTGCGCCGAGGCAGGCTGCGATATGATCATCGCCAACGGAGCTGATCCTCAGCTTCTTTACCGTCTGGCAGACGGCGAAGCGATCGGCACACGATTTGTGGCAAAGAAAGGTTGATAGTATGCGATCCACACTTGAAATTCTGCAAGCGGCAAAACAGGCGACCGCCTCGCTTTGCCTCTTAACAACCGATAAAAAGAACGCCGCTCTTGAGGCGATGGCCTCGGCTCTGCTGGGCGCGGCGAACAACATTCTCGCCGCCAACGCACAAGATGTCGAAGCCTCTCGCGCGCGGCTGGGCGAGGTCATGGTCGATCGGCTGACCCTTACCTCTGCCCGCATTGAGGGTATGGCGCAAGGCATTCGTGCTCTGATCGACCTGCCCGATCCCGTCGGACGCGTCATTGACTCACACACACGTGAGGATGGTCTGCGCATTGAAAAGATCGGCGTACCTATGGGCGTTGTCGCCATCATTTACGAAAGTCGCCCCAACGTCACCTCGGATGCGGCGGCGCTGGCGCTCAAAAGTGGAAACGTGTGCGTGTTGCGAGGCGGCAAGGAGGCGTATCGTTCAGCCGCAGCTATTGTCAAGGCAATGAAGTCCGGGCTTCGCACCGTCGGATTGGATGAAAATTTGATCCAGCTTGTTGAGGACACCACCCGTGAGAGCGCTACGACACTCATGGAAGCGGTCGGCTACGTCGATCTGCTCATTCCTCGCGGCGGCGCAGGGCTGATCCGCACTTGTGTAGAGCGAGCAAAGGTGCCCGTCATTCAGACAGGTACGGGCATCTGCCACGTTTACGTAGATGCAAGCGCGGACTATGACATGGCGCTGAGTATTCTAGAAAACGCCAAAACCAGCCGTCCCTCGGTCTGCAACGCCTGCGAGGTATGTCTGGTTCACAAGGATATCGCTGCTGATTTTCTGCCTCGCCTTGACGAGCGATTGGCTACGTTGCGAGCGGAAAACGGAAAGCCCGCCGTCACCTTCCGCTGCGATGCGGCTTCCCTTTCCTTGATGCCCCACGGCATGGCGGCAGGCGCAGACGATTTTGACACGGAATTTTTGGACTATATTTTGGCCGTACGCGTCGTTGACGACGTACAAGCGGCAATCGAACACATTGCCGCCCATTCCACGGGGCACAGCGAGGCCATCATCAGCCGCGATGAGGAGGCGATTACCCGCTTCACTACGGCAGTGGACAGCGCGGCGGTCTACGTCAACGCCTCTACACGTTTTACTGACGGCGGAGAGCTTGGTCTGGGCTGTGAGATGGGCATCTCCACTCAAAAGCTGCACGCCCGAGGTCCAATGGGCCTTTGCGAGCTGACAACCTATAAGTACGTCATTCGCGGCAAGGGGCATGTAAGATAAGGACGGGGGAGGACGGCCTCCGGCGGCCAAAACCTTTCTTGAAAGAAAGGTTTTGGATTCCAAAGAACTTAAATGGAAGGGCTATTCCAAGAGAACATCAAAATCCTTGCCACAGCGGTTATGCGCTACTGTGTGCTACCGCTGACGGAATGCTTGTGCAAATTCTGCCAACGCTCTTGCTTCATCTGCGGACACTTACTGCATTGCAACGTATCCATGGGGCCCCTCCCCATTTGATCGCAGAATAAGTAGTCAGTACACGAATGGGTAAAGTTTTCGGTCAAGCCTTTTTCAAAAGGCTTGCGGTTTCCAAAGGCAGAGCCTTTGGTCGCTCTCCGCAGAGAGCGAAATCCCTTAATGCTTTCCAAGCGCCCGAATGGGGTGAATTTGAAATCGCGGAGCGATTTCAAAGAGGGGAAAACCACAAGTGGGGTTTTCTCCTGAATATACTGCGAAAATTTCCTTTACGAAAGGACAAAACCATGAACAAATACGGATTTATCGGTGGCGGCAATATGGGCGGTGCCATGGCAAGTGCTTGTATGAAAGCTGTCGGAGCAGACAACGTACTGCTGGTCGATCGCGACGAGCAAACCACCGCTTGTCTTGCCCAAAGCCTTGGCGTTACCGCTTCAAGCTACAATGAGATCGCCCGCGAGTGCCGCCTGATCTTTGTCGGTGTCAAGCCGAATTTGGTCGCACAGGTGCTCTCACAGCTTCGCCCTGCCCTGCAGGCAAGAGAGGACGACGTGGCGGTGGTCAGCATCGCGGCGGGCGTTAAAATTGAAGATATGTGTGATGTCGTGGGCGAGAATATCCCCGTCATCCGCATGATGCAAAACACCCCCGTCGCGCTTGGCGAGGGCATGATGGTCTACGCCTGCTCGCCGGCGGCAAATGAGGACGACGTGGCAGAACTGAAAATCGCTATGTCCTGCGCTGGGCGGCTGGATGCGCTCGCCGAGGACAAAATCGACGCGGCAACGGCCGTCATGGGCTGTGGCCCCGCCTTTGCCTATCAGTTCGTTGAGGCGCTGGCCGACGGCGGTGTCGCTTGCGGACTGACCCGTGTACAGGCACAGCTCTACGCGGCCCAAATGCTGGCAGGTGCGGCACAGATGGTGCTACAAACAGGCAAGCACCCGGGTGAGCTCAAGGACGCGGTGTGCAGTCCCGGCGGCTCGACCATTGAGGGTGTCCGCGCACTCGAGCAGGCAGGCTTCCGCTCGGCAGTCATGGACGCGGTGGTCGCATCGTATGAGAAAAATCAGCTGCTCGGCAAAAAGTAAACGCAAAGGGGGGACTTCTTTCAAGAAGTCCCCCTCATTGTTCTCTATTACTTAATAACAACCTTCTTAAACGCCTTCTTACCGCGGCGGATGATAATTCCATCTGCAAAATCGGTAACGGAGAAGGTAGCCTTAATGTCGGTGACCTTGGCATCGGCGACGGTGACACCGCCCTGCTCGACAGCGCGGCGAGCCTCCGACTTGGAAGGTACCAACTCTGCCTTGACCAGCAGCGTCAAAAGATCAGCCACGCCGTCTGCGAAATCGGCAGCAGACAGTTCGACCGTCGGAATATTAGCAGCGTCAGCGCCCGCGCCAAAGAGCGCCTTGGCGGCGGTCTGTGCCTTGGTCGCCTCCTCCTCGCCGTGAACCAGCTTGGTCAGCTCGTATGCCAGAATTGCCTTAGCTTCGTTGAGCTGTGCGCCCTCCCAACCGTTCATCTTGTCGATCTCATCCAGGGGCAGGAAGGTCAGCATACGAATGCACTTGAGAACGTCCGCACGAAATGCTTTGTAAAAAGCTTTCTGAAATACACATAGCTTATGTTGCATTCGGCCGCCAATTTAGCATTTGTAAGTGAGGTGTCGTGAAAACAGCTGTTTATCAACCGCACAGCACCAAGCAATTCGCGCGGAATATTATCGGAGCGAAGCTTATGAAGCATACCGTAGAAAATACTGAATATCTGCGCTCGGTTTTCATCAAAGCAAAAGAGCTTTTTCATTCGCTCATAATCAGCTATCAATTCTTCCGCATTTCGAACAGGAATAACGGTAACAGTATCGCATAAAAGATCAAGGCAGTCAAAATTGATAACAGGAAAAACACCGGTCTTATCTCTATTGATAAAATACGTTCCTCCTTTTGGCAAAATGACCGCACAGTCTTTATTTGAAACGTATTCAGAGCCATTCTGAATATAGGTTATCTGCCCCTCCTTGCAAAAAGAAAGCCCATAAGAATATCTATTGGTCATTTTTTCACGCTTTCCTTTTTCCGAGTATACGGTAATCATATCACTTATTTCGGTTACGGTAATATCCTTAAGCTCCATTTTGGTCGCCTCCTTCCTTTTTT
>JAFVZV010000125.1 GCA_017507985.1 Clostridia bacterium | reverse complement strand
TACGATTATCGGCTACAATTCAACGATTACCTCTGTAAATCAACGATTATGCCTATGATTTAACGATTTGCTATCTTTCAACGATTTGAAGGACACCTAATTGGATGAATCGTTGCTTTTCCCGTTCATAAGTTAGAAAAATACTGATTTTGGGTATAAAATAACCGTCATTCCGTTGTATCAGAATGACGGTTATTCTTTGGCGGAGATGGAGAGATTTGAACTCTCGCGCCGGGTTTGCCGGCCTACACCCTTAGCAGGGGCGCCTCTTCGGCCTCTTGAGTACATCTCCGTGTACGCGTGAGCAGGCCATTGCATCAACTCACGCGTGATATTATAGCACAACAGTTTTGATTTGTCAAGTGCTTTTTTTATTTTTACACAAGATATTTCCTGCACAAAATCATTCGTTGTTTTGATTGAACAGCGCCATTTGATCGGCAGGTGTGGGCTTGGCGTGGTAGGGGATACCGAGGTGCTCATACGCCAGTCTGGTCACGCAACGGCCACGCGGTATGCGAGACAAAAAACCGATCTGCATGAGATATGGTTCGTAGACATCTTCCAACGTGATGGCTTCCTCACCGACAGTCGCCGCCAGTGTTTCCAGACCAACAGGTCCTCCATCGTAAAATTTGATAATGGTAGACAGCATTCTACGATCAAGATCGTCCAGCCCCAGCGCATCTATTTCCAGGCGGGACAAGGCAAAATTGGCAATGGCGGCATCGACGGTGTCGGTGCCCTTGACCTGGGCAAAATCGCGTACGCGCTTGAGCAGGCGATTGGCAATACGAGGCGTGCCGCGTGAACGGGAGGCGATCTCATATGCGCCGTCCTCGGTAATGACAATGCCCAAAATGCCTGCGCTGCGTTGAACGATATCGGCAAGCTGTTCTGGTGTGTAAAGGTCGAGCTTGAGTAACACACCAAAGCGGTCACGAAGAGGAGTGGTTAACTGACCTGCACGGGTAGTAGCACCGATGAGGGTGAAGTGAGGAAGGTCGATACGAATACTGCGAGCGGCAGGACCTTTGCCGATAATGATATCCAGCGCGTAGTCCTCCATCGCAGGGTACAGGATCTCCTCGACCGAGCGGGACAGGCGGTGGATCTCGTCAATAAACAGTACATCGCCCTCGTTGAGGTTGGTGAGCAATGCGGCCAGATCCCCTTGTTTTTCAATGGCAGGACCCGAGGTCACGCGAATATTGACACCCATTTCTGCGGCAATGATGTTAGACAGCGTCGTCTTACCAAGACCGGGAGGGCCGTAGAGCAGCACATGGTCAAGCGAGTCTCCGCGCAACTTGGCGGCATCAATATATACTTTGAGATTGTCCTTTACCTTGTCCTGTCCAATATAATCCTCCAGGCGTTTGGGGCGCAGGGAGTTTTCCTCGTTTTCGTCACCACGTTGATATTCTGTGCTGACCATGCGATTTTCAAAATCAAATTCATCTGCGTTCATGCAACTGTTGTCCTCCTATCTTTTTTGATAGAGCTATCATTTCATCAGCTTTTTAAGTGCGGCACGGATGATATCCTCGACTTCCATGCCGGAAACGTCGATACCTTGCAATGCCGAAAGTGCCTCGCTGCGAGTGTAACCCAGAACGCTCAATGCATCCTGTGCCTCGTTCAGCTTGCCCTTGGACGTGCCGGGGGAGGTAATGGCGGTCGAAATGGCGGCTTGAGTCTCCTCGGGCGGGGTCTGCTTGAGTAGCTTGTCCTGCAACTCGAGAATGATGCGCGCGGCGGTCTTGGGGCCGATACCGCTGGCTTTGGATATGGTTTTTTTATCGTCGGTACAAACAGCCAAAGCAAATTTTTCGGGGGTCAGAAGCGACAAGATCGAAATGGCCGCCTTGGGGCCGACACCCGAAACGCCGAGCAGCATTTTGAAGGAAGAAAGCTCGGCCTCGCTTGCAAAGCCAAACAACTCAACACCGTCCTCGCGAACAGACATATACGTATACAGCTTAGCCGGGGGAAGGGCATCTGAAGTTGCGCGGGGCAGGGTTTCGTATGTATTTTGGCTGATGGTCATTTTATAGCCGACACCGCCGGCGTCGATAACGGCACAATTGGGGGTCAGATGAGCGAGCTTTCCTGCGATATAATAGAACATAAGTATGCTGCCTTTCGTTTATCTTTGGAGATTATGTTTGACTGTCGGGAGACTCGGCGGGATAGAGATGCTTGACGGCCTTTTCCAGCTTGATGCGGTCGATGACCATGTCGTGTCCACAGCCCAAACAACGGACACGCATCTCGCCTCCAACGCGTAAAACAGTAAAGCGGCGATTGCCGCAGGGATGCGGCTTTTTCAATTCCAGCGTGTCACCGACACTCATACGCAAGATATTTGTCATGCCATAGCCTCCGTTCAAATATTCTCTTTATATCATACCACATTTTTCGATCCTTGTAAATGATAAAAATGAAAAAAGTTTACTTATTTCAGTAATGAGAATATTGACAATGTAATGATCACGATGATACAATATTCTTGACAATACGGCTCGATTTTGACATGAAAGGGGAATAAAATGAAAAAGAGAATCCTTTTGATTACACTTTTGATTCTTATAACCCTTGGTTGTTTTGTTGCGATATACCGCGTCGCAAATCCCAAAGTGGACTGCTTTTCATTGGAAGCATACAGCCGAGAAATTGAGCAATTCCCCGGAGAACAAGTGTTGGGAAAAATCGAAACCCCTCACGAAGCCAAAAGAGCGGCAAAGGAAATCTGGAAGGATATATACGGGGATTCCGTTACTTATCGAGTTCCGTATCGCGTGTTTTATGACGAAACGAATCAAGTATGGTTGGTGACGGGAAGCTGGGGACTCATCATCCCGGGAGGTCCGCATATATTGATCTCTGCAGCAGACGGCAAGGTATTAGCCGTATGGCATGATAAATTCTAATCTAATGATAAAACAAACAAACGACCTCCGAGGCACATGCGGCTTCGGAGGCGTTGTTATATGAATAATAAAATTAATAAGGAATATTTTGTGAATTGCTTGACAAACCGACAAGGATGAAGTATAATTGAAGTATAATCGGGGAATATGGTTTTTTGATACTGATCAATGAAAAACACGGTATTCTCACAAGTGATATGGAGGTTATTATGGACAAAAAGACAACTGTCGGAAGCGAAGCGATCCGTTCGCTTTTCGACGTCGGTACCTTCGTCGAGATTGGTGCCTATGTTCGCGGTGCGATGTCCGAGGATATGCTCGACGGACTGATCTGCGGCTACGGTTCGATCGGCGGCAAGCTGACCTTTGCCTTTGCACAGGACATGGACAGAATGAAGGGCGCGCTGGATGAGCCCGGTGCGAAAAAGCTCCGCGCTCTTTACGATATGGCGCTCAAAAACGGTGCTCACGTGGTGGGCCTGTTTGCCAGCGCAGGTGCGGTCGTTTACGACGGCACGGCGGCGCTGGACGCTTACGGCACTTGGATGCGTCTGGTATCCGATGCATCGGGTATCGTTCCTCAGATCGCAGTTATCTGCGGCGTCTGCGCGGGAAGTGCGGCCATCGCGGCGTCTATGTTTGATTTCATCGTAACCGTGAAAGATAAAACACAGCTGTATATGACTTCTCCGTTCGTACTGGGCGAGGAAAGCGCAAGTGCCGAGGCGGCCGCCAAGAGCGGTCTTGCCGCTCTGGTCTGCGACAGCCAGGCCGAGGCTCTCGGTGCGGCTCGCGCGCTGATCGATCTGCTACCTCAGAACAACTGCGATCATCCCGTGGCTGATCCCGAGGATCCCAACCGCGCGCTGGCGCAGGGCGCGGCACTGCCTGTTGCTATGCTGGACGGCGGTATTATGATGGAGCTTTATGCTGAGTTTGCGCCCGAAATGACTGCGGCTCTTGGTCGCATGGGCGGAGAAACGGTCGGCATTGTCCACGCACACGGTGACTTGACCGTTGATGCGGCACGCAAGGCTGCTCGTATGGTTTCGTTCTGCGATGCCTTTAATATCCCCGTACTGACGCTGGTTGACTCCGAGGGTGTCTCAGTGGATGCACAGGCGCAGGCGGCTCCTGCTGCTTCTGTTTATGCACGTTTGGCAACGGCTTACGCCAGTGCCAACTGCCCCAAGATCACCGTCGTGACGGGCAAGGCCTACGGCGCGGCTTACACGCTGCTCGGTTCCCGTGCACTTGGCGCAGATCTGGTATTCGCTCTCCCCGAGGCGATCATCAGCACTATGGCACCCGACAAGGCGGTTGCCTTTGTCTGGAACGATAAGATCACCGAGGAGACAACCCGCGAGATGGTCGAACAAGAATGGATCGACACCTACGCCAAGCCCGAAAAGGCGGCCGCACGCGGAGATATCGACGACATCATTCCTGTAGAACAGCTCCGTATGCGTCTTTGTTCGGCACTCTATATGCTGGCTTCCAAGGCAGACGGCAAGCCCGCCCGCCGTCATCCCACGCTTGCGCTTTGATGATGCGCTAAGGAAAGGATGGTCCTTATGAATTTTTTGATGTTACAAGTGATGGCTGCCGCCAACGTAACAGGCATGGAGCTTGGCGAGCGCGTGATGTACGCGCTTCGTATGCTGATCGTGGGCATTGGTGCGGTGTTTGCCATTTTGGCTCTACTCTGGGGAGTCTTGGTTCTGGCTCGCATTTTATTGCACGATCTGCCCAATCGCAGTCAAGCGGAACAGGATGCACTCAAGAGCGCGCCTCCTCCCGGCAGACCAAATGTTTCTCCCCGTCCCACAGTACAGGTCAAGCCGGTTGACAGTGCTCCTGCTGCACAGGATAACGGTGTGCTCATCGCGATCATTACGGCCGCCGTTAGTGCCGCTATGGCAGAGGAGGGAACCCTTCCTCCCGGTGGTTTCCGTGTTGTTTCCTTCCGCCGCTCCTCGGACGTTGGCGCATGGAATCGTAAGTAAGCTTCATTAAATGAAAGAAAGGTTGGATTATTACAATGAGAAAATATAACGTTACCGTAAACGGTGTCACTTATGAAGTTATGGTCGAGGAGGTCGGCGCTCCTGCCGGCTATACCGCGCCTGTCGCGCCCGTTGCTGCTCCCGTAGCCGTACCTGTTGCTCCTGCGCCTGCCGCTGCACCTGCTGCTCCCGCAGCCGCTCCTGCGCCTGCCGCAGCACCTGCACCCGCTCCCGCTGCCGGCGGCGAGGCCGTCAAGGCTCCCATGCCCGGCACCATCATGAAGATCAACGTTTCCGTTGGCGACAAGGTCAAGAAGGGCGACATCGTCTGCATCCTTGAAGCGATGAAGATGGAAAACGAGATCTTTGCTCCCGTGGACGGTACCATCACCTCACTGCCTGTATCCAAGGGTGCATCCGTTCAGACCGACGAGGTCATCGCTACCATTGCGTAAGCGGGGCGTTCGTTTAATCTGAAGAAAGGTGACTATTAACTATGGCTGAAATTATGCAGAGCATAGAGACCTTCCTCAAGGGGACGGGTATCTATCAGCTGTTCCAGCAGCCCGATTGGTGGAAGACGGTCGTTATGTTCGTGATCGTTGGCGTATTGCTGTATTTCGCAATCGTCAAGCAGTACGAGCCACTGTTGCTGCTTCCTATCGCCATCGGTATGCTGCTGACCAACATTCCCGGTGCAGGCATCTTCCATGCCGACTGGTTTGTCCAGACGGATATTGACTATATGCAGGTATTACACGATGGTGGCTTCCTCGATATTCTTTATCTGGGCGTTAAGCTGGGCGTATACCCATGCTTGATCTTTATCGGTATCGGCGCTATGACCGACTTTACCCCTCTGATCGCCAACCCCAAGAGCTTGCTCATCGGTGCAGGCGCACAGCTTGGCGTGTTCGTTGCCTTCGCGCTGGCACTGATCTCCGGTCAGTTCACCCCCGAAGAGGCCGCCGCTATCGGTATCATCGGCGGTGCGGACGGCCCTACGGCAATTCTCGTAACCAAAATTCTGGCGCCCAATCGCTTGCCCGCCATTGCCATCGCGGCGTACAGCTACATGGCGCTGATCCCCATGATCCAGCCGCCCTTTATGAAGCTGCTCACGACCAAAAAAGAACGCGCCATCAAGATGGAGTCGTTGCGTGAGGTTTCCAAGGTGGAGAAGATCATTTTCCCCGTGCTCGTCACGGCCGTCGTCGGCTTGATCGTTCCCCGATGCGCTGGCGCTGATCGGCTGCCTGATGTTCGGTAATTTGCTCAACGTCTGCGGCGTGACCGATCGTCTGTCCAAGACGGCACAGAACGAACTGATCAACATCGTTACCATCTTCCTCGGTATTTCCGTCGGTGCGACGGCAACGGCTGAGAACTTCCTTGCTTGGCCGACGCTGATCATCATCGCTTGCGGTCTGGCGGCGTTCTGCGTTTCTACCTGTGGCGGCTTGGTCACTGCGAAGATCATGAACGTCCTCACGGGCGGCAAGATCAATCCGCTGATCGGTTCTGCCGGCGTTTCCGCCGTTCCCATGGCGGCACGTGTGGCTCAGAAGGTCGGTCAGAGAGAAGACCCCACCAATTTCCTTCTGATGCACGCAATGGGCCCCAACGTAGCAGGTGTTATCGGTTCTGCCGTAGCGGCTGGTTTGTTCCTGTCTTGGGTATTCTGATCCCGCACTACATAATTGAGAAAGGAAACATTGTCAAATGGCTAAAATAAAGATTACAGAAACCGTCTTGCGTGACTCGCATCAGTCGCTGATCGCGACCCGCATGACGACGGCGGATATGCTTCCCATCCTTGAGACCATGGATAAGGTCGGCTACTATTCGCTTGAAGCATGGGGTGGCGCTACGTTTGACGCCTGTATGCGTTTTCTGAACGAGGATCCTTGGGAAAGACTGCGCGCCATCCGTGAGCGCGTCAAGAACACCAAGCTGCAGATGCTCTTCCGCGGTCAGAATATCCTTGGCTATCGCCACTATTCGGATGACGTCGTTGAATATTTCGTACAGAAGTCGATCGCTAATGGTATCGATATTCTGCGTATCTTCGATGCGCTCAACGACGCCCGCAACCTCGAAACTGCCATCAAAGCAACTCGCAAGGAGGGCGGCCACGTCCAGGCGGCGATCAGCTATACCACGGGTCCTGTTTACGATATCAACTATTATACCAACTATGCCAAGCAGCTCGAGGAGATGGGCGCTGACTCCATCTGTATTAAGGATATGGCAGGTCTGCTGCTTCCTTATACCACCTACGATCTGGTCAAGGCACTCAAGGAGACTGTCAAGGTTCCGATTCAGCTCCATACCCACTACACCGCAGGTGTGGCCAGCATGTCGACCATGAAGGCCATCGAGGCAGGTGTTGACGTCGTCGATACCGCCATTTCGCCGATGGCACAGGGCACGTCTCATATGCCCACCGAGTCACTAGTTGCTGCTCTGGCAGGCACCGAATACGACACGGGCATCGATCTGACCGAGCTCAATGAGATCACCAAGTATTTCACTCCTCTGCGCGAGAAATACCTTGCAGAAGGCCTGATGGATCCCAAGGTTATGAAGGTCAATGTCAACGCGCTGATCAACCAGGTTCCCGGTGGTATGCTGTCCAACCTTGTCTCTCAGCTTAAGCAGGCAGGCAAATCCGATTTGCTCGATGCAGTACTTGAGGAAGTTCCGCGCGTTCGTGCGGATGCCGGTTATCCTCCGCTGGTTACCCCGTCCTCCCAGATCGTTGGTACGCAAGCTGTATTCAACGTACTCAACGGCGAGAGATACAAGATGGTCACCAAGGAGTTCCGCGGCTTGGTTCGCGGTGACTATGGCAAAACGCCTGTAGCCATGGATCCTGATTTTGTTAAGAAGATCATCGGTGATGCCGAGCAGATCACTTGCCGCCCCGCAGACTTGCTCAAGCCCGAGCTTGACGAGCTGCGTGCGCAGATCCCTCAGTATATGGAGCAGGATGAAGACGTATTGTCCTACGCACTGTTCGAGCAGGTGGCACTTAAGTTCTTTGAGTACCGCAAGCAACAAAAATATGGCATTGACGCAACCGCGGCCGATGCGGCAAACGGTATTCACAGTATATAAAAAATACAAATAACGATGTGCACCCCGAAAGTATTTGACTTTCGGGGTGCACATTTTTTGAAAAAAGGAATGAGCACGGTGCAACACCGAGCTCATTCCAGTAAGACAAAATATTTGCTTGAATGATTACATGGTCACGAATGCAAACTTAGCCAAGAAGATAACAGCGATCAGCGTAGCGACGATGTCTTTCTTGGTAAATTTGCCGGTGAGCAGCGTAATGAGAACGTACGAGATGCAACCGATGCCGATACCGTTGGAGATGGAATAGGTCAGAGGCATCATGATCAGAGTGAAGAAGGCAGGAACTGCGTTTCTCAGATCTGTCATGTCTACGTTCGCAAAGTTCTTGAGCATCAGAACGCCTACGAAAATCAGAGCAGGAGCAGTTGCGCAAGAGGGAATGATACCTGCAAGGGGAGTAAGGAACAAGCAAACGAAGAAGCAAAGCGAGGTAACAAGGCTGGCAAGACCCGTACGGGCGCCTGCGGCAACGCCGGACGCACTCTCAACAAAGGTCGTGCAAGTAGAGGTACCGAGTACGGCACCCGACAGCGTACCGACAGCATCGCAGGTCATAGCCTTATCCATGTCGATGGGGTCGCCGTTTTCGTCCAGCATACCGGCTTCGGTGGCCGTGCCGTACAGCGTACCAACGGTATCAAACATATCGACGATACAGAAGGAGATAACCAAAACGATAGCGGAGAAGATACCGCCGATGTGTGCGCCGGAGAAGGCGAGCTTCCATCCCTCGGGATCAAACAGACCCGTGATACCGATCTCACCGAAGTCCTTGAAGGACTGACCGATGGAGGACAGGTCGAATTGAGGCAACTGCCATGTCATGACGTAGTAGAGAACAGCACCGGCCAGAATGCCGATGATGACCGCGCCTTTTACGTTGCGCTTGGAGAGAACGGCAATGATAATCAGACCGATGAAGGCAACGAGAGCGGGAGCAAGCAGCGTACGCCAACCGTCAGCACCGCCGGCAAGAGCACCCTTAACGTCGATAAACTGAACAAAGGTATATTGGTTTGCAGTGATCAGACCTGCGTTCTTGAAGCCGATGAAGGCGATGAACAGACCGATACCTGCGGGTATGGACTTTTTAAGGCAGTCGGGCATTGCCTTTGCGATGTACGCTCTGGCGCCCGTGACCGAAAGCAGCATAAATACGATACCGGAAATGAAGATGATAACCATACCGGAATGGTAGCCGCCGACAAGGTCAACGCCTGCGAAGTATGCACCCGAGATAAAGCAGGTGCAGAAGAAGGAGTTCAGACCCATGCCACAGGCCTGCGCGTAGGGAAGCTTTGCGTAGAACGCATAGAGCAGCGTGCCGATGCAGGCGATAAGTACGGAAGCTACGAAAACGGAGTTCCAGATCTTACCCAGTGCTACAGCATCAGCGCCAAGGCCAGCCAACCATCCGCCAGCACCTTCGGCAGCAACCTGTGCCGGGTTGACGAAAATAATGTAGGCCATGGCAAAGAACGTCGTCAGACCGCCCACGATCTCTTTTCTTACATTAGAGCCGCGTTCGGTAATTTTGAAAAATTTGTCCATGAATTTTTCAACCTCCTTTATTTGGTAAACACATTATACACGATTTGTTCACAAAACGCAAGATATTCGTACAAATTTCCCCAAGAAAATACTCGAATATTCTTGACATATCGGAGATTTCACTTTACAATTATACTATAGTAACACTATCGATGATTTCAAGGAGGAACCTACCCATGAACAAAGCATATACACTTCGCGTTGCCGGATTAGAAAGACAGCTTCCGCTGTGCCCACTCAACGACAGACTGTGCATCGGAGCGTTTATAATATTTGGCGATGTGGAGCTGACCTGTGCCTGCGCCCGTGAGCTTCTCAAGATTGCCCCCGAGCACGATGTTATGATCACCTCGGAGAGCAAAGGCATTCCGCTCGTGTATGAGATGGCTCGTCAGGCGGGAGAAAACAATTATATCGTAGCGAGAAAAATGCAAAAGCTCTACATGAGTGACACGTTCTCCTGTGAGGTCAATTCCATTACGACAGCCAAAAAGCAGACGCTGTACCTGGACGGTAAGGACGCGGCCTTGATGCGCGGCAAACGCGTACTCATTGTTGACGACGTGATCAGCACAGGCGATTCTTTGCGTGCCATCGAAGAGCTCGTGGAGCATGCAGGCGGTCATATCGTGGGCAAAATGGCTGTGCTCGCTGAAGGCGATGCCAAGGATAGAGAGGATATTCGATATCTGCAGGTTCTGCCCTTGTTCAACGCTGACGGTACGGAGATTTTACATAAATTATTGGTAAAAAAATATGCACCCAAAAGTTCGATACACTTTTAGGGTGCATATTTTTTATTGCCTCAAAGCGCTTTTTTGATTGCCTCGAGCAATTCGTCATATTCTTCAAAGGCGGGCAGGTTAGGATAATCCTTTTTGATCTGCTCGGTGCTGCGGAATAAAAAGCCCGCTTTGCTGTTTAGTATCATGCCCAGGTCGTTATAGCTGTCGCCTGAGGCGATGGTTTCGTAGCCGACCGATTGCAATGCCTTGACCGTCGTTAGCTTGGACTTTTCGCATCTCATGCGGTAGCCTGTGATCTCTCCGTTTTCAGCCACCTCCAGCGTGTTGCAGAAAATGGTGGGCATGCCTAGCTTTTTCATCAGTGGGGCAGCAAATTGGGTAAATGTATCACTCAAAATGATGACTTGTGAAACGTCGCGTAGTGCGTCCAAAAACTCCTTGGCACCGGGCATGGGATCAATGGTTGCGATGGTATCCTGAATTTCCTTCAGTCCAAGGCCATGCTCTTTAAGGATTGCCAGTCTGTACTTCATCAGCTTGTCATAATCGGGCTCGTCACGTGTTGTTCGCTTTAACTCGGGAACGCCGCATGCCTCGGCAAAGGCGATCCAGATTTCGGGGACGAGAACGCCCTCAAGGTCCAAACATACAATGTTCATGTTGCTCATGGTTTTGATCTCCTGTGTAAACTGGGCAAATTATTTCACGCCAAAAGCTCGGCGAGAGAGACGATAATATAATAGAACGTGCCGCCCACCATCAAAGTGGCAAGCAACAGAGCAAAGGCACGAACAATCCATTTGCGGATATTTTCCTTTTTGCTGATTTTTTGTTCGGTAATGTGTGTCTTCATAATGGTTCCTTTCAAACAATATAGAATAGATTATTTCAATTCATCCGGAATATCGCCCTTTTTGAGTTCGACAGAGGCAGACGGAATTTTAATTTTGCGGCAGGAAGCACCGGCAAATTTACTGTCTGCTGCAGGTGCAGCAATGACGCGATCAAGCAGAGCCCCCGGCTTCATGGTAATAAGCTGAACGCCTTGCGAGGTGCGCGTGGTTTTTTCAGGAATGAGAGCGGATTTAATGAGAATACCGCGATTATCCGTGCCGACGAGCAGCAGATCCAAGGGTTTATTATGCTTCTCAAACAAGATTCCTGCGATAGGAGAGGCTTCGGAGTAGGCGGCTGTCAGCTTGCGTCGGAAGCCCTTGGTTTCGTAAGCGCTCATGGGAATGCGTACGCCTTTGCCGTTCTGGAAGATGAGAACGACGTGATCCTTGGAGGACAGGGAAGTGTGCAGCAGGTGCATCATCAAGGGGCGCTCGCCCTCGCCCATGCCCAGCTTGCTGGGAACGAACTCACCCATCTGGGCGGCTTTGAGCAAATCAAACTCGGACACGTGTGCACGGAAGACTTGAGCCTTGTCGGTGAAGAAAAGAATGTCGTCGTTGGGATTGGCATCGATAATGTCTGTGATGCGGTCGCCTTCCTTGAGGCGGTGCTCCTCGGGCTTGGCGTTGGGTGCGGTTCGAATGGCCACCTTTTTAATATAGCCTTCTTGCGTGAAGACCAACTTGGTGGGTATAGCCTCCTCGGCCTCACTCTTGGCAGGATCGTATACGTCAAACGGCGGCTCGACGATAATGGTTTTGCGAGGCTTGCCGTATTTTTGCTTGATGGTGTTGAGCTGCTTGGCGATGAGTGCCTTGAGCTTGAGCTCGTCGGCCAAAATGCCTTCCAACTCTTCGATCTCCTTTTGGAGCGCCTCAATCTCGCTGATGCGGTCGAGGATATAGCGGCGGTTGAGATTACGCAATTTGATGTCGGCGATGTAGTTTGCCTGGACTTCATCGATTGAGAATCCTTCCATCAGATTGGGAATGACCTTTTCGTCGTCCTCTGTTTTGCGGATAATGCGAATAGCCTTGTCAATGTCAAGCAGAATTTTTCCAAGACCCTTAAGCAGGTGGAGCTTGTCCTTTTTCTTGCCGAGATCATACGTCAGCTCACGGTGCAAGCATCCCATGCGGAAACGGATCCACTCGGTCAGAATGTCCTTGACGCCCAAACGGCGCGGCACAGCATCGACCAGAATATTAAAATTACATTTGAAATTGCTTTCGAGCGGTGTATAGTGGAACAGCTTGAGCATGAGCTTGTCTGGGTCAACGCCGCGACGAAGATCAAGCGTCAGCTTAAAGCCGTGCAGGTCAGTCTCGTCGCGGAAGTCGGTGACCTCCTTGAGCTTGCCTGCCTTGATCATTTCCGTCAACTTTTTCATGATCAGCTCAATGCTGGTCGAGTAGGGGATTTGAAGAATGTCTATGCAGTTGTTGGCTTTGTCGTATACGTAACGGGCGCGCAGACGCACACTGCCTTGTCCCGTTTCGAATACCTCGCGCATGGCGTCTGCATCGTATAGTAACAGCCCACCGCCCGAGAAGTCAGGAGCTTTGATGATGTCCATCAGCTTTTCAATGGGCAGATTTGGCTTTTTGAGAAGAGCAACGGTTCCGTCACAAATCTCAGCCAGATTAAACGAGCAGATCTCGGATGCCATGCCGACGGCGATACCCGAGTTTGGCATGACCAACACGTTGGGGTAGGTGGTAGGGAGCAAACGAGGCTCCTTCATGGTGCCGTCGTAGTTGTCGATCATATCGACTGCATTTTTGTCGATACCGCGGAACAGCTCAATACTGAACTCCTCCAGCTTAACCTCAGTATAACGCGAGGCGGCGGGAGGCATCTCGGAAGAATATTGTTTACCAAAGGTACCCTTGGAGTCGACCAATGGGTGCAACAGCGTTTCGTTATCGCGGGTCAGGCGAACCATGGTTTCATAAATAGCGGCATCGCCGTGGGGGTTGAGCTTCATGGTTTGACCGACGACGTTAGTACTTTTGGTGCGGTTGCCCGTCAAAAGCCCCATTTTATACATTGTATAGAGCAATTTGCGGTGGGAGGGCTTCAGACCGTCGATCTCTGGAATGGCACGTGAGAGAATAACGGTCATAACATAAGGCATATAGTTTTTCTCAATCGTCTCGGTGATCGGCTGCGGCCGCGCAGGCGCGTGGACGATCTCCTTTTTTTCTTCAGCCTTGCTTTTTTTGGTTCTTGCCATGTGTGTGACCAAACATCCTTTCTGTATTTATCGGGAAGGAATATGCTTAATGGTATGAGCAGCGGCGCGTATCATACGATTGTACAGCGCCAGCCCTAACCCCTCTTTAGGAGGGAGGTGGGCGTAGATGACATCAGGGCCTGAGCAATCCGCCTCGCGTAGATTGCGGAACAATAGTCTTGCATGAGAGGCGAGGTCGTCTGCCTTGCCAACGGGATGCAACGAAGCGCTCGAAAGAGCGTTGATCTCCTCGTCGTAACATAGAATTGCGCAACGAATGCGATTTTGTTCTTGCTCGAGATAGGCGAGCACATCTTCGGGATGGCCTTCGAGCAAAACCAGTGGCGCGTCAGGCGCGTAGTGCCGATACTTCATACCGGGGGAGAGGGGGCGCTCATTTTCGCCGAGGCGTTCCGACACGGCTGCGGCGACGTTGACATTGGCGACAACCATGCACAGCGCATCATAGGTGATGGCGCCGGGGCGCAATAGTGTGATGGTGTCCTCGTCCTCAATTTTGACGATCGTCGACTCTAAGCCAATGTCACATTCACCGCCGTCAAGTATCATATCGACGCGGCCGTCCATATCATCAATGACGTGCGAAGCGCAGGTGGGCGATGGTTTGCCCGAGCGATTGGCGCTGGGCGCGGCGATGGCCACGCCTGCTTCTTGAATCAGCGCATGAGCGATAGGATGGGATGGACAGCGCACAGCCACTGTGTCAAGTCCGCCTGTTGTTTCGGTTGGAATGATATCGCGGCGAGGCAAAATAACTGTCAGCGGTCCCGGCATAAAGGCCTTGGCGAGGCGCTCATAGCAGGGGCAGGTAACGGCGTACCGTCTCGCATCGTCGGGGTGTGCAATATGTATAATGAGCGGATTGTCGGAGGGCCGACCCTTCGCCTCATATATTTTTCTGGAGGAATCGGCGCTTGTGGCATCGCCGCCAAGGCCGTAAACAGTTTCGGTGGGAAAAACGACCAAGCCCCCGTTGCGTAGAACGTCCGCTGCTTCTTGCAGAGACTGCTCTTCACGGGCGGGATCGTTTATCGTAATGATTTTGGTATTCAAAGGTATTTTACCGTTCCTTTGCCATTAACTTTCGTTTTGACGTTGCAACTTTTCGGCAGTATCGGCGCTGATGAGTGCTTCGATCATTTCGCTGATATTGCCGTTGAGAAAATCATCGAGAGAGTAGAGCGTCAGACCAATACGGTGATCGGTGACACGCCCTTGAGGGAAATTATAGGTTCTGATGCGCCCGGAGCGATCGCCCGATCCAACCTGAGAGCGGCGAGAGGCGGCAATCTCATCTTCTTGTTGGCGTTGCTCAATGTCGTACAGCTTGGTCTTGAGCATTTTAAGAGCCAAATCCTTGTTTTTAAACTGGGAACGCTCTTGGTCGCACTCAACGACAATGCCGGAGGGCTTGTGCGTCAGACGGACGGCAGATTCGGTTTTGTTGACGTGCTGACCGCCGGCACCTGAGGATTTACAGCTTTCAAAGACCAGATCGGCAGGATTGATCTCAATATGAACGTCCTCTGCCTCGGGCAAAACTGCTACGGTCGCCGCCGAGGTTTGGATACGCCCCTGCGATTCTGTTTCCGGGACACGCTGAACACGGTGAGTGCCGCTTTCAAAGCGAAAACGGGAATATGCGCCGTCGCCCTCGACCATGAATACGATCTCGCGGTAGCCGCCCAGTTCCGTTTCATTGGCGCTTGTCACGCTGACGCGATATTTGAGCGAATCGGCGTACATACAGTACATACGGAACAGATCGGCGGCAAACAGTGCGGCTTCCTCGCCGCCTGTGCCCGCACGGATCTCAACCAGCACGTTCTT
>JAFVZV010000124.1 GCA_017507985.1 Clostridia bacterium | reverse complement strand
TTAACAACGTAAGCGGCCAGCATAGTATCAAAATAGCAACGACGAAAATGAACGCCATAGGCATCTAAAGCGTGATAGAGGGCTTTGGCATCGTGGCAGATGATTTTCTCACACTTAGTAATAAAGTCCTCAAAAACGGCCTTATTTCGTCCCGAAATGCCATCCAATGATAAAGAGGCAAGTGTTTTTCCATCATACAGCTGAATGTTTCGTTCCAGCAGCGCCATTCCCAATGGTTCATCGAGAGAAAAATATGTGGCAAGCTCATCGCAAGTAATCACCTTGACAGTTTCTGTAGCATTTAACAATGCGCTTTCAGATGTCATCACGGCATCAGCCTCGGTCAATCCCATACGTTTTATATAGGCAGAAAATTCCAAGCGCGTGAACAACGAAAGCGCCATTGAGCGGTTTAAGCCATTTGTATGATAAGACGCCAGTGTTTCATCCAAAGGTACCTGTCGGTAGATGCGTGCCAAGCTTTGCGACATATACGCACTGTCTTTACCAGCTTCCAACTTTGATTTGATAGAGGGCGTCAGCTTAGCCTCGGGCAACGCTTCATAGACACCGTCAAGCGAACCATAATCGGCGATTAGTTTGAGTGCCGTCTTCTCACCAATTCCCGGAACCCCGGGAATGTGGTCGGACGTATCTCCCATCAAAGCTTTAACATCAACGAATTGAGAAGGCATGACACCGTATTTGTCAAAGAAAACCTGTTCGGTATAATCAATCGTATCGTTATTGGTGGCAAGCAAAACATGAACGTGCGGATCAATCAGTTGCAACGCGTCACGGTCCCCAGTTACAACGTAGCAATCCATGTTAAGATGGGTGGCGCGTGTGGCAATGGTGCCGAGAATATCGTCGGCTTCAAAACCCTCCATTTCAAGCACGTGAAAGCCGAGTGCGCGGGCACATTGTTTGGCAAGATCGGACTGAGCAATCAATTCCTCGGGCGCTGGACGGCGCCCTGCTTTATATTCATCATACATTTTATGGCGGAAGGTCGGTGCCTTCAAGTCAAACGCCATGACCGCAATATCGGGAGCGATGGCATCAAAATGACGGCTGACAATGTTGATCAGACCATAGATGGCATTGGTTGGTTGACCGTCGCGCGTAGAAAGTGCACGGATACCGTAAAAGGCACGGTTTAGTATACTGTTTCCGTCAATAACAAGGACTTTCTTTTCATTCATACTTCATTACCGCTTTCCGACAGATCCACGCTTGGAACTTGTCTTTCGTTGGTATTAGTATACCATTTTTTCACCAAATTTGTCAAGGCATCGGCCGCAAATCGCAAAGCAAAAGCGGAGATATTACATCTCCGCTAAATAGCAACAACCGTTATTCATAGTCCTTGTCATCGTCATCATCGACTTCGACACATTCGAAATCGTCTTTGCCCGCACCGCACAACGGGCAAGTCCAGTCAGACGAAATATCTTCAAAATCCGTTCCCGCTTCGATATCATTATCTATATCTCCCAAGCGAGGATTATATTCATATCCACACAACTGGCAAACGTATTTGGTCTTCATGATACCTCTCCTTAAAAAGTAATTTCATAATTATAATACTGCAACGTATGCTGTTTGTCAACTATAACTTCAAGAAAAATTTTCATAATTTTCTTTCGATTTTCGACAACTGTATCTGTCACAATTAACAAATGCCGTCTTGGGACCCTCTCACTTCGTTCTACCTCCCTGTCTTTTTCCATATACTTTTTGCAGAGTTGAAACCCAAGGGAGGAAAAACCATGCAGAACAAATGCCGTTTTTTATGGCAAGCGTTGCTTTTAACTGGCGTTTCGATGCTGCTTCGGTCGGTTGGTGTCAGTGCTCAGGTGATCATCGCCTCCAAAATCGGCGCAGAAGCCGTAGGCGTTTCTTCTCTTATCAGCGGTGTGGGTGGCTTTGCCATTACGTTGGCACTCTCAGGAATTCAACTTGGCTGTACACGTCTTGTTTCAGAAGCCTTGGGCATGAAAGATACTCCTTTGGTGCATCGTACACTGCGCTGCGCGATTGCTCACGCCTTAGCATTTGGCTGTTTATCCTGTATCATTTTGCTGCTGGGTGCCCCTTTGATCGGGCGGTTCTGGCTTCGTGATATTCGCACGCTGCCATCGCTGCGCATTCTGGCACTTACTCTTCCCTTTATTTCCCTTGCCTCTTGTTTTTCGGGCTATTTTGTTGCAGTACGGCGAGTATATAAAAGTGCTTGCATTCAAGTTATCGAAGAAATCCTACGTATTGGATGCACTCTTTTTCTATTGAATCGAATGGTTTCAAAGGGGCTTGAATCAGCACTTCTCGCTTTGGCATTAAGCAGTGCAATTGCCGATATTTCTTCAGGCTGTGTTTTGTATGTTCTCTATCGACATGATCGCCGCCGTCATTTTCCCACCGTTATCGCCGCCAAAGCTTCGCCTTCTTACGCATCGGTTGGTCGCAAGCTGTTATCCATCACCATGCCGGTAGCCATAGCCACTTATGCGCGTTCAGGGCTGATCACTTTAGAGCACATGCTCATTCCTATCGGCCTGCAACAATTCGGGCACAGTCACGGTGATGCACTTGCTGCTTACGGAATAGTACACAGCATGGCTCTTCCTGTTGTACTGTTTCCCAGTGCACTACTCGGTGCATTTGCCGGACTATTGATTCCCGAGATTACCGAAGCACACGTGCGTGGTGAATACACGCAAATTCGCGGTATGATGGGGCGCGTATTTTCCCTCACGTTGCTTTACGCAATCGGCACATCGGGAATAATAATCGCATTTTCATATGAGCTTGGTAGCTTCTTATATCATAGTTGGGAGGCGGCCGAGTGCATCCGCCTTTTGGCGCCGCTAATTCCCATTATGTATCTTGACAGCGCGACCGATGCCATGCTCAAGGGCTTAGGAGAGCAGATCTATTCTATGAAAGTCAATATCATCGACGCTTCTGTTTCCGTTCTATTGGTCTGGATCCTCATCCCTTCTCTTGGTGTAATGGGATATATCATTACCATATACGTCACCGAGCTGCTCAACGCCGCATTGAGTATTGTTCGCTTACTTAACATCAGTAAACTAACTCCTCACGTGATCAAGTGGGTAGCTAAGCCGCTGCTAAGTATTGTCGGCGCAACCTGTATAACACGGCTACTTTACACTTTACTTCCTGCCGTCTTGACTCCGCCGGAACACATCTTGGCTTTGGTATTTCTCATATGCGTGGCGCTTTTCCTGTATGCTATTTTGCTATTTATCACAGGAGGAATACAAAAGCGAGATGTTGTTTGGCTGCGTAGTTTTCTTTATTCGGACAAAGAATGCCGCCTATCGCTAAAATAAGCGATAAGCGGCATTCAAATATGTTATCTCATAAACAACTCGGCCAGTTTAATCTTGAATGCAGCAGCCAGCTCACGCAACATGGGACGTGTGATGGTCTGCAACTTGCTGTGAGAGACAGAACGAACCTTGACAGCAATTTCAGCACTCTTTTCAATGGTATGGCAAAGACCAAACGCTTCGTCAAAAGTCGTACCCGATACGAAAATGCCGTGGTGAGCCCAGACAACGGCATTATAGTCTTTCATCTTCTTGGAAGTAGCCACAGCAATTTCTTTCTGACCGGGGACCATCCAAGGCAGAACGCCAATACCGTCGGGGAAAATGACAGGACATTCCGTCATCATCTGCCACAGCTCTTTAGTGAAGGCAGAATCATTGAGGGGCAAAAGAAAGGTCAGCGCGATAAGATTGACGGGATGGCTGTGATAAATCACGCGATTTTTACCATTGGTTATTCCCTTTTTGACCGCGTGGTTCATCAAATGTGCCGGTAGCTCGCTCGTTGGACGGCCGCCGCTTTCAAATCCCCACAAAATACGGAATTTCTCACCTGTCAAGTCCACCTCAATGATACCGCAGGTATTGACAGTATCATCTTTGATGTGACGGAAGAAGCAGCCCGTACCACTGACAAGAAAATACTCACCTGCCAGCTCGGGAACCTCCGTTCCAATATCCATCCACGGACGGCTCGGGAACAAATGCGCGCGAACTTGCTCAATTTCTTCGGGCAAAATCCAGTATGACAGGTTGCCACCGTTTCGCTCGTGATATCCGTGGGTATAACCGTCGTTTGCCATTTCAACAAATTGACGGACGAATTTTGCTTGTAAAACTTCCATTGCTTTCTACTCCTTTATTTCATCGCAAAGACAACACATCGCGCTCATAATCCATAACTGCATCGAACCACACGCCATCCTCCGGGGTATTGCATCGGCGGCAAAACTCTGCCCAAACTTCGCCCACCGGAAGCATTTTCCATTCTTCCTGACGAACCAAAAGCTCCGTCATACGCCCTTCATTTTGCAATTGCTTCCACATATCGTGGGGCATGAGCAGTGCTTCAAGCAGGGCCTTGCGGAAGTTACGAGCACCGACAATCCACGCGGCTACGCGGTTGATACTTGCATCAAAATAATCAAGCGCCAGCGCGAAGTCAGAAAGGCGTCCACTTGCTACGATTTCCTTGGCAATCTCACGTGTTTCGTCATCGAGTCTAACCACGTGGTCAGAATCCCAACGCACCGCACGAGTCACGTGAAGGGCGACTTTCTCATTGAACAAAAGCAACGAGGAGATCTTATCAGACACCATTTCAGTGGGATGATAGTGGCCGTTATCCATCAACGGCATAATGCCCTTTTTGGCGGCATAGCTGAGCGTAAACTCGGCAGATCCGACCGTGTAGGAC
The DNA here is from genome assembly GCA_017507985.1 of Clostridia bacterium. GTDB lineage: Bacteria > Bacillota > Clostridia > Oscillospirales > CAG-272 > SIG644. The sequence goes on along the minus strand of JAFVZV010000124.1, from coordinate 1,526 downwards.
TCAAGTCCAATACCAAACACCTTGGACTCCAAGCACGGGAAGACCAACGAATGATCGTAAGGCGTATCCAGAATTTCATCCAGCGAGCGACGGAAGCGCTCACGGGGAGCGATGCGGTCGGCAGGAATGTCCTTATATCCGTCGGGAATCCATATGTTCATGACACAAGGAATTCCTGTCTCCTTGGCAAAATATTCAGAAATACGCAGACAGGCCTTACCGTGCTCGACCCAAAAACGGCGAATCTCCTCATCGGGCGAGGACAGCGTAAATTCGCTTGCCTTAGGATGTGAGAAAAAGGTGGGATTGAAGTCAATGCCCATGCCGCGCTCTTTGGCAAAGGCCACCCACGGAGCAAAATGCTTCGGCTCAAGCGCATCGCGGTCAGCGTATTCGCCATCTTCGAAAATGGCATAGCTGGCATGTAAATTGAGCTTGATCACGCCGCCAATGTTTTTGATGGCCATATCCATATCTGCCATAAGCTGTTCTGGCGTTTGCGCTTTGCCTGGATAGTTGCCCGTCGTTTGAATGCCGCCCGATAGCGCCATATCAGAGTCAAAGCCACCCACGTCATCTCCCTGCCAGCAATGCAATGAGATGGGAATGTTCTTTGCAATATTGATCACTTTATCAGTATCAACACCGATAGCAGCAAATTTTTGTTTTGCATATGCATAAGAATCAAATATCTGTGCCATGTTTTTATCCTCACTTTATATTGTTACTACAGTTTGTTTGACGTCGAACGAACGAGCTACAGCCTCGCGAGCCTCGCTACGACTAGTAAACACGCCGGTGGCAAGCATTTGACATAGGAGATTTCCCGTCGCAGTGGCTTCGACTACCCCCGTGAATACCTGCCGACCGCTGATTTTCGCGGTCAGTTCATTCAGATATGCGTCTTGACTTCCACCACCAATGATGTACAGCGCACCGAGCTTGCGTCCTGTTCGCGCTTCCAGCTCATCCAGTGTATCGCGATAAGCCTCAGCCAAGCTGTAATAAATAACAGCCAGCACCTCAGACAGCTCCATTGGTTTGCCACAGACAGTTTTGACGGCCTCAATCATACTGGCAGGAGCCAAAAAAGCATCGTCATTGACATTCACACGGCAAGACGGCTTTCCCGCTGCTCGTGCCATGGCAGACAGCTCTCCAAAGCCGTATTGACCGTTCAACTCACGGCGAACCGACTGGATCATCCACAATCCCATGATATTCTTTAAATAACGGTAACGCATATCGTAACCACCCTCGTTGGTAAAATTACAACGGCGAGAGTCTTCATCGGTTGCAGGTTCAGTACGCTCCACCCCCATCAATGACCATGTCCCGGAGCTCAGATACGCGGCATCCTCACGCTCAGTCGGCAAGGCCAACACAGCAGAGGCGGTATCATGGGAAGGCGGCAGAATGATCTGTACATCAAACCCGATTTTCGTTACAATTTCAGGGCGCAAAGTCCCAAGAAGCGTTCCTGGCTCCTGAATGGGCGGAAACATATCCACAGGATAGCCTAATGT
>JAFVZV010000123.1 GCA_017507985.1 Clostridia bacterium | reverse complement strand
GTTAAACGAATTGATTTCTACTCCCGAAACCTCAGCCAACTTGTTGATATAAGCATTGTAAGCCTTAGGGTCAGATACTTCCGAAGCCTTGTCGGGTCGCCAAGCGGGCAGCACTTTTATCGGGCAGCCGCTGTTTTTGATTTGGATATGATATTCGAGCGAATCCACAGGGTCGTCGGTGGTGAAGAGGGTGTCTACATTCATTTTTTTGAGCAAACCCCATACGCGGAAATCATCTTGCGAAAGCATTTCGGAGGTTTTTGCCCAAATTTCGTCGGCAGAATCGGGATTCAAAAGAATATCGATGCCGAAATAGTCTTTGAGTTCGAGGTGAGTCCAATGATAAAGGGGGTTGCGCAAAGCGTATGGAACAGTTTGCGCCCACGCCTTAAACTTTTCGCAATCGGAGCCGCTGCCGGTAACAAATTTTTCATTGATACCATTGGCACGCATAGCACGCCACTTGTAATGGTCGCCATAGAGCCACGCCTGAGCAATATTGTCGAACTTGTGGTTTTCGGCAATCATCTTGGGCGAAAGGTGGCAGTGATAGTCGATAATTGGCTGATTTTTGGCAAACTGATGATATAGAGTCTGCGCAGTCTTATTTTTTAATAAAAAATTATCTGTTATAAATGTTTTCATAGAATTTATTTAACAATCGGTTTGTATTTTGGCACTAAGGTCTTCATTATTACCCACGCAATAAGATAGGCCACTGCGCAATAACAGAATACCATCATATAAGCGGCGGGTTTGCCCGTTACGCCAAAGAATGTGAATCCGTCACCGAGTTCCTCAGCGTGAGTAAAAAGTTTTCCGGAACATTTGTTGATGGCAAATGAGCACAATCCGCCAAACAAAGTACCTATACCAGTGATAGTTGCAATGGCAGATTTTGGGAACATATCGCCAATGGTAGAATAGAGATTGGCCGACCAAGCCTGATGTCCTGCGCCAGCGAGACCAATAATTATGCAAGGCCACCAAACCGAGGTACTTGCCAAAGGCTGAGCAAACATTGCGAATATTGGCAAGAATGCGAAAATAAGCATCGCCCTCATACGTCCGGCGTAAGGATCCATACCAAGACGCTCTACAAATATCTTGGGCAGATAGCCGCCAACAATCGACACCGCCGTAACGATAGCGTAGAGTATGAAAATGAGCAACTGACCCATTGTAGATGTGGATGGATAACCAAGTTCGGAGAAGTATGCCGGCGCCCAAAAGAGGAAAAACCACCAAACGCCGTCGGTCATAAACTTGCCAACGATAAACGCCCAAGTCTGACGATATTTAAAACAGTCAAGAATCGAGAATTTAGGACCGTCGCTGTCGGCATTTGCATCGGAAGCCTTTGTCTCGTTAGCCTTGTCGGATTCGATGTAAGCAAGTTCTGCTTGGTTTACGCGCTTGCTTTTCGACGGTGCAGAATATAGCCAGAGCCATAATCCCGCCCATATAAAGCCGATAGAACCGATGATGATGAACGCCATCTCCCAGCCCATACTCTTAGCCAACAGAGGAATGGTAAGCGGAGCAGCAAGTGCGCCCACAGATGCTCCTGCGTTGAAAATCGACGTTGCGTATGCGCGGTCTTTCTTGGGGAAATATTCTGCGGTAACCTTGATAGCAGCAGGGAAGTTGCCCGCCTCGCCAGTGGCAAGTATGATGCGGCATCCGAGGAACAGCCATACACTGATAGTGGACACGGTCAATGCAATTTCAGAGCCTTTTTCGATAGCGCGGAGAGCGTCCACATTGTCCACTCCTGCAAGCGACATTGTGGCAACACCGCAGGCAGCGTGAAGGCACGCGCCCACCGACCATATCACAATAGCCCAGATGTAGCCCTTCTTGGTTCCCATCCAGTCGATAAACTTGCCCGCAAAGAGCGAAATCACCGCGTAAAAGATTGAAAATACGGCAGTAATGTTGCCATAATCATTGTCGTTCCAATGAAAGTCAAGGGCGATAAAGTCTTTCCACGTAAGCGAAAGCACCTGACGGTCGAGATAATTCACCGTGGTTGCTACAAAGAGCAACGAACATATCACCCAGCGGAATTTAGTCATTCTATC
>JAFVZV010000122.1 GCA_017507985.1 Clostridia bacterium | reverse complement strand
GCCGTCAACAATACCATTTCCATAGCATCTCTCCTTATCCGAAATCCCCGTCTCGCGCACCCTGCACGGATGCGAGGAACGGGGATTTTTCATCTTATACGTTTTTGGATGATCCCATCATCAATTCGGAAATAATGTCTAAAACCTTTTGATGGCATCCTCCGCACCCCGTTGAACAGTGCGTGACCTTTTGTACGTCCTCGAATGCTGCGATCACGCTATCAAAGGACTGATGCTGATGCAAAGCATCGGCAATGTCGGAATAGCTGACCTGCATACAGTTACATACAGTATAATTTTCTTGCATGACGATCTCTCCTTTTTATGTATTATCTTCTCAAAGCACCAACGAAGGGGGATTGTAAACGCGCGCCGCAAGCTCCTGATTGAGCATATACAGGCTCTTGGGATCCGAACCGAACAGCTCCATTTTGGAGATCAGATCGTTTGCGTTGGTCTCCTCCTCGCCCTGCTCCTTGACGAACCAGTCGAGGAACTGCATGGTGCGGAAATCGCGGACATCGTAAGCCGCGCCGTAAATGTCGTTGATGAGCGAGGTGACGTACTCCTCATGCTCCAGACCTGCCTTGAGCACGTCCATATGTCTTTCAAACACTTTGTCAGGCTTGGCGATCGCCTCAAGGGTCACGGGCATATTTTCGTTTTGCAGATAGGTGTAGAACAGCATCGCGTGATCGCGCTCCTCCTGCGCCTGCACCATGTACCAGTTGGCGAAGCCGTCAAGGCCCTGCGCCTTGAAGTAGTTGGAAAAGTCCAGATAGAGATAAGCAGAATAGAATTCTTTATTGATCTGCTGATTGAGCAGCTCGTGTACTTTTGCGTTCAACATGATAGTATCTCCTTTTTATTTGTATTTATTTGATTTTTGTATTTATTTGATTTCCTCAAAATCGGCGGCGCCATGCTTGCAAAGCGGGCAGATGAAGTCCTCGGGCAGCTCATCGCCTTCGTAAACGTATCCGCAGATCTTGCAAACGTAGCCTTTTTTGCCGTCCGTTTCGGGCTTGGGCTTGACGTTGTTCTGATAGTAGGTGTAGGTCATAGTATCACGGTCGCCCAGTACTCTTGCCTCGGTGATGGAGCAGATGAACATACCGTGCGTGTCAAGGTCAACATACTGCTCAACCTTGAGCGACATAAACGAGTTGATATAGCGGGGCAGGAAGACTAGGCCATTGTCCGAACGAAGCGGTGTGCAGTCGGCAAACTTATCTACGTTGCGTCCGCTTTGAAAGCCGAAGGTTTCAAACACCTTGAAGGGAGCGTCCACTGTCAGGCAGTTGATGTTCATTTTGCCTGTCTGCTTAATGACGTGGTGAGAATAATTGACTTTGTTGATGGTAACGGCGATGCGGTTGGGGGTGTTGGTCACCTGGGTGACGGTATTGACGATCAGACCGTTATCCTTTTTGCCATCGTTCGAGGTAATGACGTACAGACCGTAGCCGATATTGAACAGCGCACTCAGATCGTTTTTATTGGCCGTTGCATCCTGCTGTGCCAAATACTCGCGGCATAGCTCGTCTGCCAGCGCGTTGAGCTGGGCGGTGCTGTCTTCGCTGAGGGCAGACAAGATCTTGACCGTCGTTTCAGCGAAGGTCAGATTTTTGCTACCTTCCAGCATACCCTTCATGACCTTGGCCGCCATGGGTGCCCAACTGCCGTTTTCCATCAGCGCGACGGTGCGATTGCTATAGTTTCGCTCGGTCAGATGCTCGATAAAGTCACGCATGAAGGGGAAAATCCCCGCATTATAGGTGGTCGTTGCGAGTACCAGCTTGCTGTAGCGGAAGGCGTCCTCAACAGCCTCTGCCATGTCGCATCTGGCAAGATCGTTGACGACAACCTTGGGACAGCCGTTGGCTTTGAGCTTTTCTGCCAGTTGCATCACTGCTTTTTTGGTGTTGCCGTAAACCGAGGTATACGCGATTACAATGCCTTCCTCCTCGGGCTGATAGCTTGACCAGGTGTTGTAGAGGTTCAGATAATAACCGAGATTTTCATTCAGCACGGGACCGTGCAAGGGGCAGATGATCTCAATATCAAGTCCTGCCGCTTTTTTAAGCAAGTTTTGCACCTGTGCACCATACTTGCCGACAATGCCGATGTAATACCGGCGAGCCTCGCAGGCCCAATCCTCCTCAACGTCGAGCGCGCCAAACTTGCCGAAACCGTCCGCCGAGAAGAGCACCTTGTCGTAGCTGTCGTAGGTGACGATGACCTCGGGCCAATGCACCATGGG
>JAFVZV010000121.1 GCA_017507985.1 Clostridia bacterium | reverse complement strand
CCTATCCCTCAAAAACCACCTTTCCTTTGTAACGGCGCAAATTATAACACAAGTGCCGTGTGTCGGTAATATGACCTTTTTTCGGCTGAACTTTTGACTTTTTGTGAATGTAATATGCAGAACCTATTTTGAATCATATTGCATTAAGATTCTATGTTTACGACCCCTTTGCAAGACGGGTATCGAGAGCAACCATAGAATGGCGCGTTGTCCGACCGGCGATGTCTTTTCCTCATAGGTGAGCCGCAGCGTGGGCACTGGGGAGCCTGACCACCTTCAGAAACAGGAGCGTGGGTCTCCTGAAGCATCTGCACGTGCTGGACTCGCTGTTCTTCCTCTTTGGGCTGCGCGTAGCGTTGCAGTTTGGAAACGATCCGTGCTACCTGCGCATCGCCCAAAAGAACCGCCTCGAATGACCTGATGTACCCGGCCACATCGTACTCGCTCATCACATAATCGGGAATCTCGGTCTTGATTTCAGCGTCTCCCGCAAATACGACCACATTCTGAAAGAGGCGTTTCGACAGATTCAGCTGCTCTGCAAGAACATAAATATGCCGCCAATTTTGCCGGATCGGATTTTGAAAGGTATGTTTCTCCGTATCATAAAACCATCTGCCCCCTACGGATAACGACTGCGTCCATACACGGCTTTTCTCGTCGCCGAAAATCCATCCCTTGAAACACTTCGTTTCAATCACAAACAACCCGTAGCGGGAAACGACGATGTGGTCGATTTGAGTTGTTCGACCATTGCTATCCGCAACCATCAGGTCGTGAAAGATCGTATAATCGTCGGTTGGCAACTTTCTAAGGTATCGCGCCGTCCGCGCCTCTCCGATATTGCCGATGTCCTCCGGGGTGAGCCCCTTGCCGAACAAGGCTATCATTATAAATAGGAGTACAAACGCTCCTACGATAATAAAAACGGTGGGTTCCATCACGGCATCCTGTCGATGACGGCTTTCAGTCGGGTTTTGAGTTCTTCAAGCTGCTCCCACAGCTCGTGCGCCTCGGCGTAGGCCATCAGTCCCTCGATGCGGTGAATCTCTTCTATCAACTTATCTCTCTGCTGCATTGCCATAACTTTGGTGAACTGGTAACTGGGAACGGGGAACGGTTAGAGGAATAACCTGCGAATCTCTTCTTTTACGTCCTTCTCACCTATCGGCAAGCGTAATGCTGTCGTATCTATCGCTTCTTGCTGATAGAGTGACATAAACTCTGTCATCACTGTGCGGATCCCGTCTGGAACGGAAGGTTCTACCCCTGCCGTCAGTACGGATAGACGAGCTATATCGTTTTTATGCTTACTGATATCTTTTGAGTAAGCGTGAATATCGCCTTCAGCTTTCTTTTTCGTAAGATCCAGCCATGCTATCGCCTTAAGAACCATCAAACCAACAGGCGTTACTACCTGAACCCCTTCAATCTCAATTCGATTCGCCATAACAAAATCGTAGTAGAGATCATTAAGCAAAATTCCTGAAAGGCTTGATGCTTCTTCTCCTGCGGGAATCGGCGTTAAATGACCTAAAGTCTCTAATGGCAGTATATCTATCTTCCTCGCAAAAAGTTCAATCATCTCCGGATAGCCAGGCTCTGAAGGATGGGTAAATCGATAAAACTGCTTTTCGCCATCTGACTTTTCGCGATGCTCATATCCGCCATTACGTATAAACTCCCAAAAATGGTTAAAGTAGCGTGGAGTCAATGCTTCGACGCACAGCACCACATCAAGATCATGAGTCACACGAAACGGCAACGCCGCAACGGAAAAATTGATGTCACAGGCACTACCGCCTATAAGAACATAACAATCTGACCAATCCGCAAAATGCGACTTGAATATTTCAATTCCTTTTACCATTTGAATTCATCCTGTAATTTATCAAGTTCTATCTGAACTCTGTCATCCTTATCATTTTGTAAAGTCAAGAAAAGCGAAACAGCATCAACCGAATCACCGCCAATTGCAGTCGGCGGATAATGCCAAAGCTGCAATTGATATCGTGCTGTTCTCGCTGAGAATCCATGTTCCCCCATTGCCCTATATTCTTTTAACGGCATGGCGAAACAAGTCGGCATATCCTCGTTCAAATCCGACATCTGCGCGAGAGCATCTACCCCCGCCAACACTGCGCTTTCTGGCCTTTCTTCTACCCCCACCGTACGCTTGCACGGATTGAAGAAATATGCACGACACTCTCCCCAGATATCTTTTGCGCTTTTTAACTTTATTGCTTTCGACCTACCGTCTTCATTTCGCAAACGCTCCCCAGCTCCAAAAT
>JAFVZV010000120.1 GCA_017507985.1 Clostridia bacterium | reverse complement strand
GTGCTGGATAGTCAGGTATCCTATTCCACTGTTACAATGAATTTGAGTGAGGTCGTAGAGTACTCCAAGATCAATGAACCCAGCCCCTACTTCAGTGATCGCGTTTACGATGCCTTTGTAACCAGCTGGGAAAAATTTGCGGAAAACGCGCAGGACTTCGCCGTTTGGTTCGTCCGTGCCTTCCCCACGCTTCTCATCCTTGCCATGCCCGGTATCATCGTTTGGATTATCGTAGGCTCGATCAAGGCAAAGCGTAGAAGAAAAAAGAGAAAGCAGGAAAAGGCAGCGGCATTGGCAGCAAAAAAAGAACCCGCCAAAGAAGCCAAGAAAGACACAGAATCCGCTGAATAATATCTAAACGAACGGCTGTATTCCCTTGAATACAGCCGTTCTCTTTTATAGTTTTATACTGACTTCCCCACTGTCAAGAAGCTCCTCTTTGCCGTCCTCGTAGCGCACGAGCAAGCGGTAGTCATCATCAACGTCCAGCGCCGTGGCGAGGCTTGTCGATCCGTCGGCACGATGCACGGTAATCTCTCTGTTTTGCAGAATAGAGCGACGACGATATTCGTCAAGGCACGCATTTCGATCGTCCCGATCAAGTAGAGTCATCAAGCAGTTAAGAATGCCTGCGGCGAGCGACGACCGCGCGCGCTCAGCATCATCTACGCTCGGCAAGATCGCCCCTGCAATATGCGCGATTTCGGGCGGGAAGCCTCCCTCGGGTGGCGTGATATTGACACCGATACCGATCACCGCGTATTGTAATTTCTTTTCGCCCGGCAAAATGGAACCCTCGGTTAAAATGCCGCATACCTTTTTACCGTCAAGATAGATGTCGTTGACCCATTTGATACCGGTCTTACGTCCGATCATCTTCTCAATGGCCTGCGCCGTTGCTACGGCAGCCATGGTCGTCAAACGGAGCGCATCGGTCGCGGGCAGTTCCCGTCGCACGATGACGCTCATATACAGCCCCGTGCCTTCGGGGGAAAAGAAAGTGCGCTGTAATCTTCCGCGCCCGGCGCTTTGCCTGTGTGCAATGATGACCGTACCGTCGGGGGCACCTTCCTTGGCAAGCTCACGCGCGGTCGTGTTTGTAGACGGGAGATGCTCGTATGATACGACGCGACAGCATCGTGCGGTTCCTGTCAATAATTGTTCAATTTCAGATCGCATAGATACACCTCCAATCCTTTTATAAGTATACCACGCGATTTGGTGCTTGTCAACGGTCAACTATCAACGGTCAATCGCCGCAAAACCGTATACGCCTCTTGACAAAACGACATTATCATGATAGAATATTAAGAGTAAATTATCACATCCAAAAAGGAGTGTATTCAATGAAAACATCACTTGTTATTCTCGCGGCAGGCATCGGCTCTCGCTTTGGCGGTGGCATCAAGCAGCTCGAGCACATGGGTCCCAACGGCGAGATCATTATGCATTATTCCATCTACGACGCTCTTCAAGCAGGCTTTGACGAGGTCGTGTTCATTATCCGCAAGGATCTGGAGGCTGACTTCCGTGAGATCATCGGCAACGACATGGAAAAGGTCTGCCCTTGCAAATACGTATTCCAGGAGCTGGACGATCTGCCCGAAGGCTTCTCTCTTCCCGAAGGCCGCACCAAGCCTTGGGGTACGGGCCAGGCGCTGCTTGCATGTCGCGGCACGGTCAACAATCCCTTTATCGTCATCAACGCCGACGACTATTACGGCAAAGAGGGCTTCCGTCTGATCCACGATTATCTGGTTGCCAACTGCGAAAACAAGCCCTTTGATTTCTGCATGGCAGGCTACATTCTCGACCATACCCTCAGCGACAACGGTGGCGTATCCCGCGGCGTTTGCACGGTCAACGAAAACTACGATCTGATCAAGGTAACCGAAACGCACAACATCACCAAGACCGAGGGCGGCGCGGCCGTTCCTTACGGCGATGCTGATTGGAAGGCGCTGAATCCCAAGTCCTTCGTTTCGATGAATATGTGGGGGTTAACTCCTGCTTTTATCGAAGTATTGGCAGAGCGCTTCCCCGTTTTCCTGTCCAATATAAAGGAAGGCGATGTCAAAGCAGAGTATCTGCTACCTGCCATTGTGGACGATCTGCTGCAGGAGGGCAAAGCTACTGTTAAGGTTCTGCCCACCGAGGATCATTGGTTTGGCGTAACGTACAAGGAAGATAAGCCGGTAGTCGTTGCGGCTATCAAAAAGCTGATCGCGGATGGCGTTTATCCTTCGCCTCTGTTCTGATAATGCAATCAAAAAACACGGTACAACGTTTTCGTTGTACCGTGTTTTTTCTGTTATTTCATCAACTCGTCCGTAAGTCGGATGATCTCGGGCGCGATCTTGGCTCGCTCGCGCTTGATGACCGCGTGATACGCAGGATAGGCCAGCGCGGCAAGAGCACCGCCTACGATACCGACGGCAACGCCGATCACCATGGCCATCGTCTGTGGCAGACCGATCGCATCGCCCAAGCTCGACATAAATAGACTCATGCCAAAGCCGAGAATCAGCGTGCCGATGATACCAAGGCACAGCGCTATCACCTCTGCCTTTTGGGTAACGCTACGATCAAGGCGACGCAAGCGTTGCATCTTATCCTCGCTCTCGGTATTGGACATATATTTCGCACGAATCTTTTTGAGTTCCTGTTGTTCCTTTGCGGAATAGGTATAGCTGAATCCGTTGTTTTCGTTATTGTTCTCCATTTGACTTAACCTCTGTTTTTAAAGATTTCATTTTCTTGTTGCTCTGTACGATCATATAGACTGCCATCGCTACGATAACGACCGAGATCACGCCGCCCGACAAGCCAAGCATGATCTTGCGCGTCAGTGCGTCCATCTCCTCGCCCCCAAACGTCGTCAGCATGGTCGATTCCAAAGTCAACATCGATACACAAGCGGCAGCCATATTGATGGCCTTGGAGGCAGAATATACGGGGCTGTTGAATTTTCTGTACTTGACCATATTGACCATGGCGATCGTGAATGCAAAAAAGGTATAAGCCGCCATCATAATGGTCGTGATCTCATGATGATGGAAGGTTCGGTCCCAATACACCATAAAAAAGACCATCAGCGATAGTGCCAAATTCATGACAAGAAAGACCCAACCACAAGCGCGGTAGCGTTTCAACTCGGCAGGTATATTTTCCCCAGCCTTGTGACGCCGTGTATAGCGAACCAGAAAAAAGCGCATTACACCAAGCGAAATATAATATCCTGCCATAGAATAAAACCAGAACGAACCGTGATATACACCCAACCACAGTTGAAATACAGCATAGGCGCAGTTGCAGAACATCGAGCCGTAGAGGGACACGTTCATGCGCAATCTGTCATCGTCCAGCCAGCGTCTGGCGTATTTGTTCTCGACTTTGAAGGTCTTGAACCATCGAATAAGGTACGGGATCCGCACGCACCAGACCGTCAAGGTGTAGGCCGATAAAACGTACGATATAATCGTAATCGGAGATTGCGAACCTATATTCACCATCGAATAGACAAGAAAAGCAGTAGCAACGGGAAGAAGCAATAGCATCACAGCTACGTGCGGAAACAGCAAAGCTTTGGCAAGTTTATTCCATTGCATGCTCATTCCTCCTGATCCTTACGGTAAAGGTCGTGCCGACGCCAACGGTGCTTTCCACCGCGATCTCGCCCTGCATAATGTCCACCACACGCTTGACGAGTGCCAGACCGAGACCGTTGCCCTGCGTGGCGTGCGAGGTATCGCCCTGATAGAATTTTTCAAAGATATGCGCGCCGACCTCGGGCGACATGCCGCATCCCGTGTCCTTGACCCTGACCACGGCATACGCACCTTCAACGGATAAGGAAACGCTGACCTTGCCTCCCTGCTCGGTGAACTTGAAGGCGTTGGAGAACAAATTGTTCCACACCAGCGACAACAACTCCGCATCGGCAGAGACGAGCACGTTTTCTTCTATGTCGGTATCAATCTCGATCCCGCGGCGCTCCCATACGCTTTCATACTGCAAAAAGCACTCACAAAGCTGCTCGCCAAGATCGTACGTATCGCTTTTGGGATAGATCTGCTGATTTTCCAGGCGATTGAGCTTGAGAATGTTGGTCATCATATCGGCCAGTCGACGCGAGGCATCCGTGACAGCCTGCGCGTATTCCAGACGCGTCTGCTCGGGCAGATCGGGCGTTTGCAGCAGCGTACCGTAATTTTGAATGACGGCTAAAGGCGTCTTCATTTCGTGGGACACGTTAGCAACAAAATCGGTGCGCAGTGTCTCCACGCTCGCCAGCTCCTCGGCGATTTTGTTGATGCATTCGATGATCTCATTGAACGTATCGTCCGTGGCGAATTTTGCAATGGGCGTTACGCGGACGCTGAAATCGCCCTGCGCGATCTTCTCCGCCGCCTCGGAAATGTGCTGAACGGGGCGCTCAACCGTCCATTTGCGACGCAAGCCGTCAATAACGGTAAAGATCAGGCTGATCAGCACCACGTTCCAGAAGGTCAGCTTAGCCGCTGCCGCCAGATTTTCACTCGTCAGAGCAATGCCGAGATCTTCGGACAACGTAGAAACGAACAGCATCGTGCAGCAGGTGATCACGAACGCAACGAGGAGAAAGAAAGTGAGATAGTGGCTGATCGCTTTTAATATCCACCGCAGACATCTTCCCTCTTTCATTTGATCACCGCCTTGTATCCCAGACCGTGAACGGTCTGTATTTCAAAATCGTCGCAATCCGCAAGCTTTGCGCGCAGCTTTGTCATATACACGTCGACCGTACGCGTGCCCGTCTGCGTATCCACGTCCCAGAATTCGTCCATCAGCTGGGTTCGGGTGAACGTCTTTTTGGGATAGGACAGCAGCTTATACAGCAGGTCGAATTCCCTGACAGTCAAAGAAATTTCCTCGTCTCCCAGCATAGCGGTACGCTCATCCGCGTCCATGGCGAAACTGCCCACCTCAAGACGGCGGCTGGACGCGATCTTGGAACGGCGCAGCAGCGCACCGATACGCAAAAACAGCTCGTCGAGGTCGATCGGCTTGGTCATGTAATCGTCAATGCCGATGGGATAGCAACGCTGCTTGGAGGCAAAATCGTCGCGGGCGGTCATAAACAAAATCGGAATGTCCTGATTGAGCGAGCGTACCGTTTTGGCAAATTCAAAGCCGTCAATATTAGGCATCATGATATCGGACACGATCAAATCAAAGGTCGTCTTATACATTTCGTCGTATGCCGCCTCCGCGCCAAGACAGCCGACGGCCTCATATCCGCTTTGATTCAAGAAAGAACACACGCCACGATTCAGATCACGATCGTCCTCAACCACCAAAATCTTAAACATATATGGATACCTCCGAGGCATAATTTCACATTTACACGTTTATTATAGCACGGAAATGTTAAAGTTTTGTTTACGTTTTGATCTTTTTTCAAAGAAAATGCAAGGCAACGGTAAAAAATGTTGCCCTGCTTACTGTATTCTATTACTTTTTTGCCTCTTCGTAACGAGCGTTTGCCTGCGCAGTTCTCTCCTTTGCCTCGGCAATTCTTTCATCGCGTGCTTCTTGCTCCTTGGCGGCTCTCTCGGCGGGACTCATGTGAGCGTCATCCCAGTTCTTCTTCGCATCAGCCTTTGCCTTAGCAAAAGTATTGCGTCCGCGGTTTTCCTCAAAATTGGCCTTGGATTCAGCCTTGACAGCCTCAAACTCGGCCTTGTCTACCTCGTGCTGTGCCTTGGCGCTCTCCTTCATGTCACTGAATGCCTTTTTAAAAAATTTCTTGATTCCCATTGTCTTATTCTCCTTTATTATGCGTTCATGATCTTGTCGCTGAGGGCGAGGATTTCGTCCGCATACTTGCTCTTACGAGACTTGAGCGCAGCCTTGTGGATGGGATAGTTGACCAGTGCCATGGCAAGGCCGACGATACCAATGATAATGCCGGGCACCATAGCGTTTGCTATACCGAGCACAGCACCGATCTCGGTCATAACAAGGCTCATGCCTGCGCCCATGATCAAAGCGCTGATGCTTCCGAAAATATAAGAGAACACGTTAACGGGGCGCTTGACCTTGGCGTCAAGGGCACGGAGAGCGTCCAGCTCGGTAGACTGCTTCTCCATATATTGGGTGCGGATCTTCTGTGCGATGAATTGTTGATCGTTCTTGTTCATGATAAATTACCTCGTTTCTTGTTTGGATGTTTTGTTGTTTTCTGATTACGTGCATAAGTATAGCCCCGAGATGTTGGGAATTTTTTTATGAAATGTTTGCAAAATGTTATTAAAATTGTTTTTTCTTTTTTTTGATAAAAAAAGACTGCCTCTTTGTCAAAGGCAGTCTTCATCGGCCACGCATCAGCGTTCTTTTACCACGTTGATGCTTTCGTAGCCATAATATTTCATTGCTTTTATATGTGCTTGCGTGATTCTCTCTCCGCTGATGACGACGGGGACGGCAGGCGGACAGGCAACCATCGGTGCGGCGCAAATTCTGCCGACGGCATCGTCAAGTAAAACCGTCTCGCTTTGGGCAAGCACCGCTTGTCGCACATCAAAGACAAGGTCTGCCGCTGTTAAAACAGGCAGCTCGCTCGAAATGGGTTCTCGCGGCTCGATCGTATCAAACGCAGTCCTCAGACGGTCAAAATTCGACGCATCGTTTTCGGGCGTTGCCATCAGAACGACGAAATCGGGATCGGAAAATTCACATTCAATACCCTGAGATGTTAAGGTGCTTGCAAGCTCGGTACCAGTGTATCCGCTCTTCTTCGCGTCAATGACGATTTTCAGCGACTCACCGTCCATTACATAAAAGCCCCGTTTTTGCAAATATCCTTTCGCGTCGCTGACGCGTTGCACGCAGTCGGTCAGTCTCGCCTTGTAGCCGTCCGCGACATACGCGTTGCACAGATCGAGCGATTGCAAAATCAGATACGAGGGGCTAGTTGATGCGAAAAGCGAAAGCGCTTTTCTTGCGTTTTCAGCGTATGCCTTTGGTGCTTTGGGAGAAACGTGCAGGTAGGCGCCGCCCGTCAGCACGGGAAGCGTTTTATGCGCCGAGTCACAGCAAAGTGTGGCGCCAAGCGCGATGGGATGACGCGAGGGCTCAAAAAAGTTAAGATATGCGCCATGAGCGTTGTCAACCAACAGCGGTATACCATATTCGTCGCATACGTCTGACAATCCGGCAATATCCGAGATGTTGCCCAGATAATCGGGCGAGGTTACGTAAACTGCGCTCGGCTTTTCCTTCTGCTCTGCCAACCGCTTTTGAAGCTGACTTGGCGTGATGGTCGCGTCGCAAACGTGGTGCGACTGCTCCGGATACATCCATTCCACACGCACATCAAGCAAGGCACAGCCGTACACGAAAGCCTTGTGCGCGTTGCGCGCGGCAAGGATCAGAGGCCGCTCGTCGTTGCTCTGCTCTTGCACCAGCGCAAGCATGGCACGAATAGCCAGCGACGAGCCTTCCGTCGAATAAAAGGTATGTGCCGTATGGAAAAGCACACTCGCGTTACGCTCGCTCTCGTCAATGATGCCGCAAGCACTGTAAAGCACGTCCGCACCGTCAATTTCGGTGATATCGCCGGCTTCACAGCCGAGATACGGCTTTCCCTTGTGTCCCGGCATATGAAAGCGCGCGGTATGCGATTGTATATAGGATTGAACGAAATCGTATATCGGCGTTTTCATCATTTTGACCTCTTGGCAAATAGTTTTAGCTTACTCCTCGCTCTCGGCGACCTGCATCATCACAGCACATTCAATGCGCTTTTTGAACAGCTCACAGCCGTACTCGTAAATACCGTTGATGCTACCCGTGGCATGATAGGCATTGGCGGCACAGCCACCCGAGCAATACAGGCGTGCCCAGCAATCGCGGCATTCGGGGCGAGCGTAAGCGTTGCAATGTCTGAACTGGTCCTGCGCCTCAATATTCTTGACACCGTTCCAGATATCGCCAAGGCTGTACTTGGTATCGCCGACGAACTGGTGACAGGGATACAACTCACCCCAAGGGGTAACAGCCATATATTCGGTGCCCGAGCCACAGCCCGTGATGCGCTTGTAAATGCAGGGGCCATTCTTAAGATCGAGCATATAGTGATAGAAGGTAAACGGACGGCCTTCTTTTTTGCGCTTGATCATTTCCTTGGCAAGGATCTCGTACTGCTCTTTGATGACGGGCAAGTCCTCTGCCGTCAGCGCGCAGGGATCGTCGGGCGCACAAACGACGGGCTCCATGGACAACTCGGTGAAGCCGAGGTCTGCCATATGGAAGATATCGTTGGTAAAGTCCGTATTATGATGCGTAAAGGTACCACGAACGTAATATCCCTTTCCACCGCGCTTTTCCACCAGGCGTTTGAAATTCGGAACAATTACATCATAGCTACCTTTTCCTGTGTAATCCACACGGAAACGGTCATTAACCTCTTTACGGCCATCCAGCGAAAGTACGACGTTATGACATTCTTTATTAAGAAAATCGATCATGTCATCCGTCAAAACCATACCATTCGTCGTATAAGTAAAGCGGAAATTCTTGTTGTGCTCCTTTTCAACACTGCGGGCATATTCCACCAATTGCTTGACCACGTCAAAGTTCAGCGCAGGCTCGCCGCCGAAAAAGTCCACTTCAAGGTTTTTGCGACTTCCTGAATTAGCGATTAAAAAGTCGAGCGCCTGCTTACCGACCTCAAAAGACATCAGTGCACGATCGCCCTGATATTTTCCTTGACTGGCAAAGCAATACGCGCAGTTCAGATTGCAGGTGTGCGACACGTGCAGGCATAGTGCCTTGATGACCTTGCTATTGTTTTTATAGGTAGTAGCAAGGTTTTCGTACTTATCTTCCGAATAGAGCTTTCCGTTCTTCTCAAGCTCGCGAATGTCATTGAGACAATCGAGAATATCCTCGCGCGTCACGTCGGGCAGTTCTTTGTATTTTTTTAAGATCGCCGAAACGATTTCATCCTCCGTGTTCGTTTTGAACAACTCGATGATATCGTACGCCACCTCGTCCACAACGTGAACCGAGCCGGAGCAGGTGTCAAGCACGATGTTATAGCCGTTTAATTTATATTGATGTACCATTTGTTGTATTCCCTTTCTATGCAAACAACCTTCACTCAAAAATAAAACGCTGTCACCGTGTGCGGGACAGCGTTTTACCATTTAGCGAAAATCACTTATTGTTCTCGCACTGCTGATTTGCAACGCCGCAAGAGGTCTTGCAAGCGGACTGGCAGGAAGTCTGGCACTCGCCGCAGCCACCGTTTTCAACAGTCTTTGCAATGTTCTTGGTCTCGACAGTTTTGATTCTCTTCATAGTTAAACCCTCCATGTGGATATAAATATTACTTACTTGATTATTCTATCACAAAAAAATCTATATGTCAATATTTTTTGAGGAATTTGAATTGTTTTTGTTGACAAATGCACGAGCGCATAGTATAATATTCGTAACAGCTATGAGAAAAAGGAGTAGCACGAAACGACCTTTGCAGAGACGGAACGGTTGGTGAAAGTTCCGAAGGGCATCGTGTGAAGCAGTTTTTGAGCTTTGAACCGAGTGGTGCGCCATAAGGCTTCAACGGTTTCCCTCCGTTATTGGGGATCGGCATGATTGTGCCGGCTAAGTGCGGTTGGTCGCAAAGGCGATCGGCCGAATTCAGGTGGTAACGCGGAAACATTTCGCCCTGAACATAGCGTATGCTATGTCGGGGGCTTTTTTATTTCAGAAAACGGAGGAATAACCATGAACATGAAGCTTTTAAAGCTACTCAGCAAAAACGCTCGTTATAGCGTTGAGGATCTCGCTGTCATGACAGGAATGAATGAAGATGCCGTCAAGCAAGAGATGGCACAAATGGAAAAAGACGGACTCATTCGCGGATACAAAGCCGTCATTGACTGGGAAAGAATGGACAGCTCTACCGTATCGGCTATCATCGAGCTGAAGGTCACGCCCAAAGCAGGACTTGGCTTTGAGGAAGTTGCTCAGCGCGTGATGAAATATCCTGAGGTTGAGTCAGTCTATCTGATGTCGGGTGGCTACGATCTGTCCGTCGTCGTTAAGGGCAAGACCTTCCAGGAGGTTGCGCTGTTCGTGGCTAAAGAACTGTCTACCATTGACTCGGTGCTCTCCACTTCCACTCATTTCGTACTGCGTCGCTACAAGGAGCTGGACGTTGAACTGTTCGGCGAAGACGGCGACGATCGGGGGAACTTCTCGCTGTGAGTACCGTAAATTATGACCGCATTTTAAATCCCTGCGTAAAGGACATCAAGCCCTCGGGCATTCGTAAATTTTTCGATATTGCCGAAACTATGCAGGATGTCATTTCCCTGGGCGTGGGCGAGCCCGACTTCCCCACCCCCTGGAAGATCCGTCGCGCAGGCATCGCGTCGCTGGAGCACAGCCAAACGCGCTACACCTCCAACTCGGGACTGGAGCATCTGCGCCGTGAGGTGGCGCACTATGTCAAGGACAAGTATGACTTGACATATGATTATAAAAACGAGATTCTCATTACTGTCGGCGGCAGCGAGGCCATAGACGCCGCGATTCGCGCCGTTGTGTGCCCCGGTGACGAGGTTATCATCCCCCAACCCAGCTACGTCTGCTACGAGCCTATGACGGCTCTGGCGGGTGGTGTACCTGTGATCATCCAAACGGATGCCGAGCATGAGTTCAAGCTCACGCCCGAGGCGCTGCTTGCCCATCTGACCCCCAAGACCAAGGTGCTTATTCTCCCCTATCCCTGCAACCCAACGGGCGGCATTATGGAAAAGGAAGATCTGGATAAGATCGCCGAAATCCTGCGCGAGCGCGACATTCTCGTCATATCCGACGAGATCTACGCCGAGCTGACCTACGGTGGCAAGCGCCACGTGTCCATCGCCTCGATCGACGGCATGGCCGAGCGCACCGTCGTGGTCAACGGTTTTTCCAAGTCCTTCTCGATGACGGGCTGGCGTATGGGCTACGCTTGCGGCCCCGCTCCTATCATGCAGGAAATTCGCAAGATCCATCAGTACGCCATCATGTGCGCCCCCACAACCTCGCAGTACGCCGCTATTGAGGCGCTCCGCAGCTGTGACACCAACGTCCAGGAGATGCGCGAGGAGTACGATATGCGCCGCAGACTGATCGTTTCGGGCTTCAATAAGCTGGGACTTAAGTGCCGCGAGCCCAAGGGCGCGTTTTACGCCTTCCCCTCGATTGCCTCGACGGGCATGACCTCGGAGGAATTCTGCGAAAAGCTGCTGTATGCCAAAAAGGTCGCCGTTGTTCCCGGCCCCGCCTTCGGTCAGGGCGGCGAAGGCTTCATCCGCGCGTCGTATTGCTACTCGGTTGAACATATCAACGAGGCGCTGAAAAGAATTGGGGAGTTTTTGGAAGAAATCAGACAATGATATAACACAAAAAACACACGTCATCATAGCGTGTGTTTTTTGTTATATGTTTCACATTCTTTCCCTAATCGCCTTCAAAAAGCCCATGCTGTTGACGGGCGTAACGGCGGATTTATCCTCGACAAGACCTGCGAGGTCCTTGGTCATGATGCCGTCGTTAAGCGTCTGAATGCAGGCGGCCTCCAGCTTGTCGGCAAAGGCAACGAGATCGGGTAGCTCGTCCAGCTCGCCGCGTTTGCGAAGCGCGCCCGTCCATGCGAAGATGGTTGCCATGGGGTTGGTCGAGGTCTCCTCTCCCTTGAGGTAGCGGTAATAGTGACGGGTAACCGTGCCGTGTGCCGCCTCGTATTCGTAGTTACCGTCGGGAGAAACGAGTACCGAGGTCATCATGGCGAGCGAGCCGAATGCCGTCGATACCATATCACTCATGACGTCGCCGTCGTAGTTCTTGCAGGCCCAGATGAAGCCGCCCTCGCTGCGAATAACACGAGCAACCGCATCGTCGATCAGCGTATAGAAATATTCGATACCCAGCTTCTCAAACTCGTCCTTGTACTCGTTCTGATAGATCTCCTCGAAGATGAGCTTGAAGGTCTGGTCGTACTGCTTGGAGATGGTGTCCTTGGTCGAGAACCACAGATCTTGCTTGGTTGCGATGGCGTACTTAAAGCAGGAGTGAGCAAACGAGCGAATGGAGCTGTCCTTGTTGTACTGGCCCTGCAACACACCGGCGCACTCGAAATCGTAGATAGTCTGACGCATTTCGGTACCGTCCTTGGCGGTAAACAGCAGCTCGGCCTTACCCTCGCCGGGGATACGGTACTCAGTTGCCTTATACACGTCACCGTAAGCGTGACGGGCGATGGTAATAGGCTTTTTCCAGTTGCGCACAGCAGGCTTGATAGAGTCGATCAGGATAGGAGCGCGGAAGACAGTACCGTCAAGAACAGCACGGATGGTTCCGTTGGGGCTCTTCCACATTTCGGACAGATTATATTCCTCGACACGTTGCTTGTTGGGCGTGATGGTCGCGCACTTGACGGCAACGCCGTATTTTTTATTGGCCAGCGCCGCCTCCATGGTGACGGCATCCTTGGTCTTTTCACGTTCGACAAGGCCGAGATCGTAATATTCTGTCTTGAGATCAACAAACGGAAGGATCAGCTCGTCCTTGATCTGTTGCCAGAGAATACGGGTCATTTCGTCGCCGTCCATTTCGACCAGCGGCGTTTTCATTTGAATTTTCTGCATGATGTTTCTCCTTCCGTTATTTTGCGGTATATTTGAGCAGACCGCCTGCGAGCAGCATGTCCTTTTGACGCTGTGAGAACTGGCATACCAACGCAATCTCGACACCGCTCGTCAAATTCTTCAGCGTTGCTTTTCCTGTATCGAGTGCTTCAATCAAGCCTGTCATTTCAAGCTCATCACCCTGCGTTACCTTGTCGTAATCCTCAGGATTAGCGAAGGTCAGCGGCAGAATGCCTGCGTTGATCAGATTGGCCACGTGGATGCGTGCAAAGCTCTTGGCAACAACGGCACGAACGCCGAGGTACAGCGGCACAAGCGCCGCGTGCTCACGCGACGATCCCTGTCCATAATTGACACCGCCGACAATAATGGAGTTACCTGCTGCCTTGGCACGTTCTGAAAAGCTCTCATCACAAACGGCAAAGCAGAACTTGGAAAGATACGGAATATTGGAACGATACGGCAGGATCTTTGCACCGGCAGGCATAATATGGTCGGTCGTGATATTGTCACCAACCTTGAGTGTCAGCGGAGCTTTGATGGTATCCGTCAGCGGATATGCATCGGGCAAAGGCTTGATGTTCGGTCCGCGCAGGATCTCAACGTCGACGGCCTCAGCCTCGTCTGCCGGCAAAAGAACAGCGGTATCGTTAATAAGGAATTCTTCGGGCATGGTAATCTCAGGGTAATCACCCATCGTACGAGGATCGGTGATATAGCCCGTCAACGCGGCAACGGCGGCCACTTCGGGAGATACGAGATAAACCTGACCGTCACGCGTGCCGCTTCGTCCCTCAAAGTTACGGTTGAAGGTACGCAGTGAAACGCCCGCGGAATTGGGCGAAAATCCCATGCCGATGCAAGGACCGCAAGCACACTCCAGTACACGTGCACCGGAAGCGATGATATCAGACAGCGCACCGCAGTCAGCCAGCATAGTCAACACCTGCTTGGAGCCGGGAGAGACGGAAAGGCTGACCGAATCGTCGATCTTTTTGCCTTTGAGAATGGCAGCCACACGCAACATATCGCGCAACGAAGAATTGGTGCAAGAGCCGATACAGACCTGATCGACCTTGATATGCGACAGCTCACGTGCCGATTTGATGTTATCTGGGCTGTGCGGGCAAGCAAGCAGAGGCTCAAGCTCGGACAAGTTGATATCAATTACACGGTCATA
Source organism: Clostridia bacterium (assembly GCA_017507985.1). Classification (GTDB taxonomy): domain Bacteria; phylum Bacillota; class Clostridia; order Oscillospirales; family CAG-272; genus SIG644. The sequence continues at coordinate 26,752 of JAFVZV010000120.1, read as the reverse complement.
CACCGCATCAGGGTCGCTGGAAAGAGCAATGTAGTCCTCTTCTCTGCCTTGTGCGGCAAGGAAAGCACGCGTGACTTCGTCAGAGGGGAAAATAGAGGTCGTCGCGCCAAGTTCAGTTCCCATATTCGTAATAGTGGCTCTCTCAGGGACAGACAGCGTGCTGACCCCTTCTCCGCCCCACTCGATGATATAACCGACACCGCCCTTGACAGACAGGATACGTAAGATCTCCAAGCTAACGTCCTTGGCGCTTACCCAAGGAGATAGCTTTCCTGTCAGGTTAACCTTGATCATCTTGGGCATGGTGATATAGTACGCACCGCCGCCCATAGCTACAGCCACGTCCATACCGCCCGCGCCAAACGCCAGCATGCCGATACCGCCGCCTGTAGGGGTGTGGCTGTCCGATCCGATCAGCGTCTTACCCGGCTTGCCAAAGCGTTCCAAATGGACTTGATGGCAAATACCGTTACCTGGACGCGAAAAGCGAATACCGTGCTTTTTGGCAACAGATTGAATGTAACGATGGTCATCGGCATTTTCAAAACCGGACTGCAGTGTATTATGATCGATATATGCAACACTGAGTTCGGTGCGAACACGCGGAATACCAATGGCTTCAAATTCCAGATATGCCATGGTACCCGTTGCATCCTGCGTCAGTGTCTGATCCATGCGAAGGGCGATCTCCTGACCGGCGATCATTTCACCTTCGACCAGATGCGCCTTGATGATTTTTTGTGCGATTGTCAATCCCATGATCTTTACTCCTTGTTTTTGTCTTTCGCCGCCTGTGCGGTGGCAAGAACGATACATTTTTTTGCATTTTCTATGTGTAACACGGTCAGCCGCTCTGCCTCATCACCGTCATGCTGCTCCAAAGCACTCAAAATGTCCGCGTGTTCTTTCACAGCAATATGGGCACGATCGGGATGCTCTACTGAAATTTTGCGATAACGCTGTACTTTATGGTGCAGCTCCGAGAGGGTTGTCTCCAAAATCCGACTGCCGCAATAGCGATAGACCAGCTCGTGGAAGCGACTGTCTGTATCCCGAATATTGGTTGCGCCGCCACGCTCGGTGTAAAACCCTTGCAAAGCCACAATTTCACGTAGCTCATTAAGTTGGTCATCTGTGATGTGCTGGGCACACAGCCGCGTGGCATAGCCTTCAATGCGACAGCGGATCTCGTAAATGTCCATAAGATCCTGTTCGCTGATGCCGCGAACAACTACACTATGCGAGGAAGTTTCCTCGACCAACTGTTGCTCCTTTAAACGGTTGAGAGCCTCGCGCACGGGCGTTCGGCTCACGCCAAGTCGCTCACATAGCTTTAGCTCTGTTAAAATTTCACCGCGAGGGTATACACCGCTGAGAATGTCATTTTCCAATGTTTCGTATACGAAATCGGCACGTGATCCGTTCATGTTTCTTCTCCGTTTCTGTTATTTACGGGAAATCAGTCATTTTGCTTGGGGGAATGAGGATGTATCAATTGATAATCGGAAAGCTCTGCGATCTTCTCTTCCAACTCATGATTGGACAGCACAGTAATACGTCCGTCCTCATATTCTTGATCGACCCATGCTTTCATGGCAATAACCAACGGATCGTGCTTGTCAAGCTTTCTGTCACCCTCGAGCTGATAGTTGGAATTGATCCAATACGCGATACCTGCCAGTCCCGAAGTCTTGGTCACCATGACACTTGCGTCGCGATTAAGCAGTTTTTTGGTATTGAAGATGTTGTAGATTTCCTCGTCTTTCATCAGCCCGTCCGCATGGATACCCGCACGAGTCACGTTGAAGTTACGACCAACAAACGGTGTTGTTTCGGGAATTCGGTAGCCCATTTCATCTCTGAAATAGTAGGCAATTTCAGTAATCGCAGTTGGATCCATACCGTCCAGTGTGCCGCGCATGGACGCATATTCAAAGACCATCGCCTCGACGGGAATATTACCCGTACGCTCACCAATACCGAGCAACGAACAGTTGACCGCACTCGCACCGTACAGCCATGCGGTGGAAGCATTGCTGACAGCCTTGTAGAAGTCGTTGTGGCCGTGCCATTCGAGCTGCTCACTGGGAACGTCTGCATAGTGTTGCAGACCGTAGATGATGCCGGGGACGCTTCGAGGTAGCGCGACCTCAGGCAACGGAACCCCATAGCCCATGGTATCGCAAGCACGGATCTTGACGGGGATACCTGCGTCGCGGCTCATTTTCATGAGCTCATTCACGAACGGAACGACAAAGCCGTAGAAATCGGCACGTGTGATATCCTCCAAGTGGCAACGCGGAATAACACCTGCTTCAAAGGCATCCGACACCGTTTGGAGGTAATAATTCATCGCCTGCGAACGCGTCATTTTCATCTTTTTGAAGATATGATAGTCGGACGCACTGACGAGAATACCAGTCTCCTTGATATCTAAGCTCTTAACCAGCTTGAAATCCTCACGATTGGCGCGGATCCACGTTGTGATCTCCGGGAATTTCAAGCCAAGCGCGCGGCAGGACTCCAGTGCTTCAATGTCCTTTTTGCTGTAAATGAAAAATTCAGTCTGGCGGATGATACCCTTAGGACCGCCCAAGCGCGAAAGCAGCTTGTAGAGATCCACGATCTGCTTGACCGTATACGGTTCAACCGATTGCTGACCGTCACGCATAGAAGTATCGGTGATCCAAATTTCTTTGGGCATATTGATCGGCACACGACGATGGTTAAAGGTCATCTTGGGTACTTCATCGTACGGATAAACTTCCCTGTAAAGATTGGGCTCTGCCACGTCTTGTAATTGGTAACGGTAGGATTTTTGCTCGAGCAGATTTGTCTTGTCAGAAATTTCGATCATATCGGGATCTCCTTTTCGATATCTTGTATAATTGTATACAAGTATACCACAAAACAATGGGATTGTCAACCATTCATACCAATTTCCTTTTGACGAACGCAACAAAAAATGGGAAGCTCTCGCTTCCCATTTTGGATATTGATTCAACAGCCGCAACGATTTCGATCGTTATCGCTTCCGCGCAACTGTCCGTGCGGCATACCGGGCGGGCAAAATTCCCCCACGGGGAACGCCATACGGCGGAACATTGCACAGGGATCGTCGTCGCAAGGCTCCACGCATTCCTTATCTGGTACGCAGTACTCAGTTGCCTGAATGAGATACTGAGCAGGACGAACAATACGAACGACCGAGAAAATGCCGAGCGATACAGCAAGATAACGGCTCACGTCGCGTTCGACAAGCGATCCGCTCATGCGCCCTGCAACTTGATCGGGAATCTCGCAACAACAGCAGCAACAGCAGCAATCATTCTCTTTTTCGTAAATGTGTGTGTTCAAAACGATGGGATCAACGACCTCCACCACCGCGATCGGTACGTTTCGGCTCTGTCCACACGGGCCGGGTTCAGCGCAAAAATCAGATGCGTCAGGGTTGCTCTTAAAAATGTTTACATTGCTCTCACTGCCATAGAGAATGACATGCTTTTCCAGTACAGCAACACCATCAAAGTCCTGGCTTCTGCCACCGCCTACGCAAGCTTCGAAGTCCAATTTGACATAAAAACGGATGTTGACCGAATAGAAACCGCGGTTAAACTGTACCGGGTCAATATGGATGGACGTCCAGCAAATCGTGGCGCGCTTGACGCGGATGCTACCGGTGCGCTCCAGAATCTCATTGCCGAAATCGGTCAAAAACACCCGTACGTTTTCAAAGCAGTCACGGTCGCGGCAGGAATCCAGAATGCGGTTGGTCTCAATACAGACCATTTCGCGTCCGCTACCGGGCGAAGTAGCGCACGAGAATTTGTTTTCTGCCATGGTAATATCCTCCTTGATTAAATTTGAATGGAGCGACCGTAGCCATACGGCACACGGACTCCCCTTCTCTATCATTCTATTCCTCTCCCCAGATTTTGACAAAATTTTATGCCGAAATCTCGCGAAAAAAGTGCAAGAAAATAACAGCAACTCTTCCAAAGCTCTGATAACTAGTATTTTGCAAAACTGCTATTTAAAAAACATAAAAAGAGTAAGCCCACGAGCACCAAATGGCATTCGTGGGCTTGATCTTTTACTTTTTTCGCTTTAGTCTTTTTTCTTTTTGAAAACAGCCAAAAAGCTGAACGCAGCCATTACCAGCACCGAATACGACGAAATCGTCAACACAGAGAGGCAGCCGCCGGACGGCTCCTCTTCGGATGCCATGCGCTTGCCGCACATATCGCAAGTGCCATTCGCATCGTCATCTGCGTGATCGACGATTGGTATCTCACGAGTCTCGAAGTGGTCACAAGCTTCGCAATCTTTGCGGTCCTCGCCGACCTCGGTACAAGTAGGAGCCTTGGTTTCTACCCACTCGCCAAACTTATGGTCGAGGGCATCAACATAGGAGTCAACGTAGGCATCCCCGCAGTGGCAGGCGTGGATGGTGTAGCCCCGTTCGGTACATGTCGGATTCATTACAACAGCATTATGGCTATGACCCTTTGCAGGAATCTCGACATAAGTCGTGTAATCGCAACGAGAGCAGGTCTTATATGCGTACCAGCCGATTCCTGTACAAGCTGCGTCCTTGGCATCATGCTGAACCGTAGCATGGCCAAGTGCCTTGACCTCGCGAGTCTCAAAATGCTCGCAACGTTCACAATCATGACGCTCCTCACCAACTTCGGTGCATGTGGGCCTCTTCGTCTCAGTCCACTTATTATATTCATGACCATACCAGTTGCAAATGGATTCCTTACTATATACTGCATATCCAACGACATTGATTTGTGATGTTGCTGGAACATTATCCATTGCGCCATCGCCATCGATGTCAAAGCCTTGGAAGGTATACATATAGTCGCCCATTTGATAATCATCCAGCCACGGAACGCGAACGATTTGAGTCGTCGTATATATTTTTTTGCTTTTCATTTCTCTTGTATCATCATAGAAATTCGCCCATATCCAACTGTTCCCATAGACAACACGATTACCGTTGTTCCAATTTGGATAGTTCTCGTCCCATAGAGTATCCCGTTCATTGTCTTCACTCCATATACAAACATTCGTTATGGCGTTGAAAGCAGAAGAATTCATTGTAATCCCTTTTTTCAGAATAATATTTTTAAGTGTCAATGGAACTTCTTCAAAATAAGAACTTATCCGCCGGGGTAGTTCGAAAACAACTAATGTTTCCAAATTCGTTAGATCATAATAAGCGAAATCAATATCACCGAAGACGTATGCTATTTTCAGTTTATAACAGCGATAATACGCACCTCCTGCCACAAGTTTAGTGCCTTCTTTAAGTTCAAAATATTCGACATTTTGGGAAACACAAATTAGATAGTCATCTATGTACAAAATACCGTTTTCCCAGTTATCGGGGTCATTATAGAAATCTGTATCAGAAAAAGCGCTGTTCTCAATCCGAGTAATATTTTGGGGAAGCGATATACTCAACAAGCCACTTCCGGAAAATGCCGCATTGCCTATACTACGGACACTTTGTGGGATCACGATTTCAGTCAAATTAGTGCACTGGCAGAAAGCATTGCTACCAATACTCAAAACGCTTTCCGGAATTTCAATGCTATTCAAAGTAGCACAACGATAAAACGCTGCCTCATCTATGCTTGTAATTCCATATGGTATAATAACATTCTTGACACCGGTCATGTGATAAATAGAATACGGGTTTCCATTGATATCCAAGGGTAATGTAACCGTTTCTTTGTTACCGAGATAGGCGAGCAACTGATATGCGCCGCCCTTGCATTTGAAAAGGAATTGATCTTCAGTTTCAATATAAGTCGCATCGTCTTTTCTCCATATTCTATTACCATTTTTATCTGTGATACATACCGCAGCAGCCGCAATCGCTCCATGGTCATTACTTCCGGGAGTCAGCGGAAGATTGCTATTGTTAGTTATAAAATATAAATTATCGCAACCTTCGAATGCACGCTCCTCTATTGTTTGTACGCCTGCGGGGATACTAAGATTTGTAACACCACTGTGCCAGAAAGCATTGAGTTGAATATGTTTCAAATTCTCTGGAAGAATGATGTCGGTCAGTGATCGACAGTATGAAAAAGTAGAGGAATAAATTGTTGTAATGTTCGTTGGAATATCAATTTTTGCTAATTTTTCACAACTGTTAAACGCAGAAGGTTCAATCATTGTTACACTCGTTGGGATTTTGATTTTCTTCAAACTAATGCACCTACTAAATGCAGCATATCCAATTGTTGTAATGTTATCCGGAAGTGTTATTTGAACAAGTTTTTCACATCCTTCAAAAGCTTGAGAACCAATTTTAGTCAACTTTCCTCCTTGTTCGAATGTTACCGTTTGAAGATTCGGATGATTAGCAAATGTGTACGAAACATCGGTTATTGTTTTAGGGATTTCAACGCTGGTAATCCATAAAGGAATATAGACAAAACTCGTCATATCCTTGTTATATACTATTCCATCCTTTACTTGGAAATTTGGATTGTCATCATTAAACATAAGGACAAGATTGTCACAACCCTTAAATGCACCAAGATTTATTTGCTTTACGCTATTCGGGATTTTGATTTTTGTCAAACCACAGTTCTCAAAAGCGCCGACTCCAATTGTCGTAAGTTTTTCAGGGAGATTGACTTCAACAAGACTGTTACACTCCTTAAATGCCTGCGAATCAATCTTAGTAACACTTGGGGGAATTGAGATATTCTCAAGGCTGTAGCATCGAATAAACGCATTCACCGGAATAGTTTTCAATGAACCCGAAAGAAGCACGCACTTAAGTGAACTACAATCGCTAAACATCCACTCTCCTATATCAGTGACGCTGTCCGGCAGTATGACAGTTGTTAACGACGCACAATTACTGAATGCTTTTTCACCTATACTTTTCACGCCCTCTTCGATAGTAACACTCAAAAGACTCTGACATCTTTGAAATGCTTGATCATTAATCTCGATTAATTCTCCCGGAATAATGACATGTCGTAAACCAGAAGGGTTTTTTATACTATAATTATTTCCGTTTATATCCTTTGGCAATCTCACAGTGGCTTCCTTGCCCAAATAGGCAATCAGTTGATATTCCCCATTTTGGTATACAAATCTAAATCCATCTGTGGTATCGATATATTCCGTATCGACCTTTTTATAATGCTTGTTCCCATATTTGTCAATAATCAATTCTGCATATTGGCCAATGCATCCGTTATCAGTCGTTCCAAAAGTTATATTAAGGTTGCTATTATTGATTATTGTATATAGCGATTTACAATAATCAAATGCACCTGTGTCAATGCTTACAAGAGTAGATGGTAATGTAACAGAGATCAACGACGCACAGTGCGCAAATGCGTTTGATGCGATATGCGTTACACCTTCCGTTATTACAATTTCTCTTAATCCTGATTCATAAAAACCGTCAATTCGTGTTATGCCGTTGGGAAGTGTAATGCTAACAAGACCGTAACATCTATAAAATACACTATCAGATATTTCAGTTATACCTTCCGCCAGCGTTAAATGTCCGGATATACCCTCTCCAAACGTGCCCCAGCGAAGAACCTTATCGTCAATGGATATCTCGTTAGTCAGTTCATGCTTTGATTTACATCCAAAGAAAGCCCAATGACACAACTTGGTAATGCTATGAGGAAGTTCAATTTCTTCGATGGAACTGATTTTATAAAAGGCACCTTCGCCAACAAATGTAATCCCCTCGGTAATGGTAACCTTCTTCAAACTTTCTGGCAAGTAGACGCTATTAGCCTCCCATGCACCCGCACCAAAGATATAACCAAACCAAGTAATATCAGGATTCTCGAAGGACGCACCAATAAACGGCAGTGTAATCTCTTCAAGGACGTTGCACTCCTCAAATGCGCCAATGCCGATAATAAGATCCTTTACGTTTGTATCAGTAATGATAACTTCAGTAACTCTTGTACCAAGGAAAGCATAATCACCAATATCGTAAAGAGTTGCAGGAGTGGTGAACTCACCGCCAAGGCCGGAATACGCCATGGCGTAGCTATAGATGCCCTTAATTCCGCTGGTTTCGCTGACAGGAAGCTTGGTCAGCTTACGGCAGCCGTAGAAGGCAAAGTCGGAGATCTCGTCAATGCCATCGGGCAGTTGAATCTCGGACAGATTCTTGCAGCCGTAGAATGCTCCCTCGTAAACGCCGTTCAGACCGCTGCCATCTGCGAAAGTTACTGTTTCAAGAGCAGTACAATTGGCAAATGCATAGTAGTCAATAGCAACCACGCTGGCAGGAATGTGCATTTCCGTAATGTTTTTCGCATTATAGAACGCGCGATAGCCAAAGGACAGAATATTCGCATTATCAAGGAACTGGATCTCAGAAAGTTTACTATCTTCAAACGCACCAAAGCCTATGACTTCGATGCCTTCAGGAACGATCAGACTTCCCTCTCGTCCCGCAGGAACTGCAATCAGCTTTCTGCCGCTCTGTCCGACAAGTAAACCGTCAACAGCCGTGTAGTAGCTGTTGTTTTCATCGACGGTGAATTCGGTCAAATTGGGCAGCGCAACAAAAGCAACTCTCCAACATAGGTCATATTGGCTGGAATATGCAGTGATTTGAGTCCCGACTGATAGAACGCATTGCTCATGACCATAAAATCGGCAGAGCCAAAAGACACGCCCTCAAGCTGAGCCGTGTTGCGGAATGCATTATGGTTAATCAGTGTAATATCGTCGGGAATAATTAATGTCTTGATATTGGTATAAGCAAACGCCTCCTCCGAGATCTCGGTGATAGCAATTCCCTTTTCGAACGTAAGCGAGGTGATGCCACTGTTTTTGAAAATGGCACGACCAATGGTGGTCAGGCTCTTGGGCAGCACGACAGAACCCAGCTCCTCGGTGTTTTCAAACGCAGACTGTTCCATCACAGTCAGTTTGGAGTTATCTGCAAAGGTCAACGAGGTAATGGGCGTATAGGCAAAGGCCTCTCGGCCGATGAATTGGACGCTTTCGGGGATAGTAATCGACTTAAGCGCAGAATGATAGAATGCATTAGCCTGAATCGTTACCAACGTTTCGGGAAGCTTGATGCTTTCAACCATACTAAAATAGAAGGCTTTACCACCGATGCTAACGATGTCGCCGCCAAGATCCAGTGCAGTCAGATCGATTTCGGTTGCCTCACCCAGATATTCGATGATGGCAATGCCACCGCTGGTCAGTTTGGCATACTTCCAATCGCCATCGGTAATAACGTCAGTCACACCAAGATAGTATCCTGCAATATCGTGATCCCAGTCCTCGTCAAGGTACTGAGGTAACGTTTCGGAAGCGAAATATACGTTCATCTCCTCGGTGCCAAGGAAAGCAAATCTGCCGATGTGCTCCATGGTCGAAGGAATCTGAATCTCAGACAACGAGGTACAATAGTAGAAAGCGTATCTGCCAAGATTGGTGACACCCTCGGGAATATCCACGTGAGTCAAACTCTCACAGAAACGGAAGGCGAAGTTATCGATATTGGTCAGTTTGGCATCGCCCAAGTCGATATTTCTTAACTTGGTCATGCCCTCCATACCATGCGCCTGAATGCTGGTCAAGGCGCTTCCCTGTTCGAATGTAATGCTCTGCAAATTAGAACATCCGTCAAACATATATGCAGAGATACTCTCCAACTTGCTATTCTTGGCAAAGGTAAACGATTTAAGATCCGGACAACCCAAGAACGCACCTTGTGCCATGGTCGAAACATTGGCCGGCACACGGAAGGATTGAAGTCCACAATACGCAAACGCGCCAAATGAAATACGAGGAAGCTTGCTCTTTTCTGTAAAGGTTACACTTCGAAGCCTCCAGTCCTCCGCAAAGGCATAGTTGCTGATCTGCATCACGCTATCGGGGATGGCAATAGAGGTCAGGTGCTTGTTTTTCGAAAGTGCATACATTTTGATTTCTTGCAGATTGCTCGAAAGCTGATATTGTTGTGCACTACAATCGTAAAAGCTGTACTCATCCAAAACTTTGACACTGTCAGGCAAATTAACCGTTTGAATGTTGGTCGTACCATAGAAAGCAGCTTTACCTATAGTAACTACACCATCAAGTACAGTATATTGTGTTCTGGTATTGCCTGCGGGATATTCAACCAACGTGGTCTTACTTGTGTCATAAACCACACCGTCCACATCGGTATATACAGCATTTGCATCCTCAACAAAAATGTTCTCCAACGAATGACAGGACGCAAAGGCACCCTCGCCAAGTAAAGTCAAGCTGGCAGGAAGCGTGACTGTTTTTAGTTTTGTATAACTGAAGGCAAATTCACCAATCTGCTCCAAGCGATTTGGCAAAATAATTTCAGCAATCATCGTCTTTTGGAATGCAGATCCACCAATCCGCTGTAAGTTACTGCCCTTTTCAAATACCACCGATGCAAGATTAGAACTGCAGCTTCCGGCGAACGCAACATCGCCAATTGACACCACTGATGCAGGAATCCTGACTGACAAAATATCGGTACATCTAAATGCCTCACTACCAATTACAATCAACGAGCTATTCTCTTCAAAAGTCAGCCCTTGTTGCAAAGATGCAAATGCAAAGGCACCGTCACCTATGATTTGGATCGTATTTGGAATTTCAACCGATTGTAACATAGAGCATTTGTAGAATGCACTATTTGAAATTTCCGTCAATCCATGCCCAAGCGTCAATACTTTCAGATATTGGCAGGAGGCAAATGCTTTCTCTCCCATCTGTGTCACACTATCGGGAATATTTAGCGTTTCCAAACGGCTATAGATAAACGCCGCGTTGCCGATTGTCTGAACATTAGCCAAATCGACTTGAGAGATCTTGGCAAATGCAAACGCATAATCGCCGACTGTTTTGATCGATGTGGGCAACGTGTACTCCCCGCTTCGTCCTGCCGGGTAAGCAACAGCCGTTGTCATCGTGTGATTAAGCAGTACGCCGTCCAGCGCGAAGAAGGTTTCACTTCCCTCCTGTACGGCGAACGACTGCATAGAGGTATCTCCATAGAAAGCAGAACCGTTCAGTATTGTCACATTTTTTGGTACCGTAAAGTTTCTCAGTTTACCGCAACCTTTGAATGCGAAATTTCCAATGGTCGTCAGTTGGCTGTTCTCGCCGAAAGCGACTGAGGAAAGACGGATGTTATCATAAAACGCATGTGCGCCGATCTCGGCCACCGTATCGAGAATACTCATGCTGACAAGATTCGAACAGCCCATAAAGGCGCGGTCACGAATACGCACCAAATATTTGGGCAGATTGACCTCGCGCAAGTTCGTTTCGCCTGCAAACGCTCCCTCACCAATGCTGGATACGACCTTGCCGTCGATATAATCGGGGATGGTGATATAACGGCGGTGACCGGTGTAAGCACGGATCTCAATAGTCCCGTCATCAAGTTCTACGTATATGTAAGGAACACCATCATCCTCATTGACCCAATTGGCGTACAGTGTCAAGTCGGTCGAAAACTTATCTTCATACCAACGATACTCATTCGTACATTGCGGATCACGATACCAACCATCAAAAACAGCGTACAATCTCTCGGGTTCAGGCATATCCTGCAACGTATGATTGCGGATAAACGTCTGTGTGGTATTATCCAGTTCATCCGTCATCATGTTGAACGTAACTGTACCACGTTCTTCCTTGATCAATGCATAGGCGTCGATCGCACCATAACCGTAATACCAGTCAGGGCCAAGGTCACCCAAATCGTAACAAGAAGCTCGCAAAAGTTCTTCTACGAAGTCCACTTCTTGATATTTATTCTCCGACAGATACAGTGCGATCACACCGACAGCCGTAGGACAAGCCAACGACGTACCGTTGGTCGTGGCATATCCGCCACCCATCTTGGTGGTAAACGTTGTACCCGGCGCAACGAAATCTACGTTTTCGCCGTAGTTTGAGTAATCTGCCAATTCCCAGCTATCTGCTGCCAATGCGCCGATACCAAAAACGTTTTCATCTGCTGCAGGATAGCATAGATCTGCCGTTGCATCGTTTCCAGCTGCTGCTACACATATGATATCGCTGTCCACCGCAAGCTGTGCTGCCTCCGCATACGGATTTAGACCATATCCGCCAAACGACATATTGACCACGTTGACGTCGCGCTCAATAGCATAATATAAGCCGAAGACCAGGTCTGAAGTGCGTTTAAAATTGCCGTATTCATCGCATTCCGCTTTAATGACCAACAGCGTTACTTGCGGTGCAATACCCACGATCTCGCCACTATCCATAGACGCACCAATAACGCCTGCGACAGACGTGCCGTGGCCCTGCTCGTCCTCGATCAACGACCAATCATACGAACCATTCTTTGTCTTGTAGTCCTTGACAATCTTATCCTCGGAAGCATTATACGAATATTCGCTGATGCGTCCTGCAAACTCGGGATGGTCAGTGTCAATACCGGTATCAATGATAGCAACAGTAATGTCATTACCTCTTGTATATGACCACAGATTTCTCATGTTGAGATAATCCAGGTAAGTCTGCAATTCGTACGAACCATCCGTCACCGTATACTGCGGACGCATAGGCAGTCTTTCACTATTGACACCCTCATTTTCCTCGACGATCTCACTGATGCGAGCTTCATAGTCTACAGACATTTTGGGGAGATCATTCAGATACTTCTCTGCCTGTGCAACATCTAAGAAGGTCATGCCTTCGGGTAGCGTCAGCGTAGCGAAAGAACCGTCGGAGGTAATCCGAAGGTCTGCTCCCAGCTTCTCGGCTAGTTTTTTTGCCGTCACCTTATTTGTGCCCGTCAGCACAATGCTCCTTTCGTCGTACTCGCCATGGCGGTCGGTCAGTTCCTGAACAAGGTCATTTTGAACTTGTTCCAAATCGACGACAGGCTCGTCTGTCGAGTGTCTGCTCAAAAGCAAAACACCGCCGACGATCAGGAGCACAGCAAGCAGAGTGATGGCACTCGCAAGCATAACCTTCCTTACGTTCAGCGGCTTCAGATTGGTCTTCGGCATTGTTGCGGTCATGATTGGTCTCCTTTTTTATTTTCAGTACGGAATACGTTGTATTGAAAATATTATATCAGGATAATTATATCATAAAAAGCAACTAAAATCAATCTTTTAGATTACTCTCTCGGGAAAAATATTAAACAAATTAATTGTTTTAGAATTGTAAGGTATAAACAATATAACAAGGCAATCGAAGTGCCTTCGATAAATTTCTAAATTTTCTGTCTCTATTTAGAACAATAATTGTTTCTTCAAAAACGGAATTTGTCTTGAATTTTACAGTAAAGTAATGTATAATAAATCCATCATGATATCATTTAAACGTCCGAAAGGAGCCGATAAAATTATGAAACGACTCAACTTGAACGGAATATGGAAATGCAAGCACGCCGGAGGATATCGCGGTGGTGAGGGCGAATGGCCTGAAAAACAGAGATGGATACCCAGCTACGATATAACCATTCCCGGCACAGTACAAGAGGCCATGGAGCATCTGACGGGCGACGTTCACTTCGGTCACAACGTTTTGAACGCACGTTGGATCGAGGAGGAAACATGGCTACTCTCCCGTACTTTTTCTCTATCGGCAAATGATCTTGTTAATGGAATGCGATTGCGCCTTGTGCTAAAGGGCGTTGCTCTCTACGCTACCGTTTTTGTCAATGGCAAAGCTGTTGGTGAGCATCACAATTTTTACACGCCCTGCCGTCTGGACGTGACCGATCATGTCAAAGCGGGCGAGAACACGCTAGATATCAAAATTGAAAGCGGGCTACTTGCCAATGCCTTTAAACCATCGGGCGACGGTCACGGTTACCGTCGCGAGCAGGCCATGCGTCGCAGCTATTGCCGCGGCCCTCAGTCTGCCTTCGAATGGGACTGGTCACCGAGACTTCTTAACGTTGGTATTTGCGGTGATGCATACCTTGAAATCGGACATTTCTTCGTCAATGAAGCCTCAATTTTTCATGATCTGAACGAGGATTATACTACTGCAACGCTACGCATTCGCCAGTATGTAAACGCGCCCGTTGAGCGCACGATTCGTGTAAGTGCAACGGTGATAGAAACGGACGACACGGCAACGTGGGAAGGCCCTATTCAAGGCGACAACTATGCTTCGCTGGCACTGACAATTCAGAATCCAAAGCTATGGCAGCCTCGAAACCACGGCGAACCTTACCGCTATACATTACGTCTGACGGTCATTGACGTTATCACGGGCAAAGTTGTATCCGAGATCGATCGCAAGGTCGGCCTACGTCACGTCGAGATCGACCAATCGCCGCTCACTTCAGGAGGTCGCTTGTTCCGACTGAGGATTAACGGTCATCAGGTATTCGCCAAGGGCGCAAATATGATTCCCTTGGATATTCTCTTCTCGCACTACGACCGCGCCGCTTACGAGGTGGTCATTGACCGTGCCGCTGAAGCTAATTTTAATGCTCTGCGCGTTTGGGGTGGCGGGATCTATGAAACGGACGATTTTTATGATCTATGCGATGAAAGAGGTATCATCGTATGGCAGGATTTCATCGGAGCTTGTGCCAACTATCCTGCCAATGACCGCGATTTCGTTTTGAATTACCGTGCGGAGATTGCCTACAACCTGCGCCGTATGTCCCCCTACGCTTCCGCTGTCATTTATTGTGGCAACAACGAGATCGACTGGCAGATGCAGGCGGGACATCTGCTACACACCTACACCGATGCCGCACTGTACTATTCCATGGTTCCCAAAATCATGCACATGGAGGGTGACAATCACTACTATCAACCCTCCAGTCCTTACTCGCCCGACGGTGCTGAGGCAAACGCGGATTTCGTAGGAGATCAACACCCTTGGTCAATCGGCTTTGCCAACCGCGATTACTTCCAGTATCGCAAGATGGACTGCCGTTTCCCCAACGAAGGCGGTATTCTCGGTCCAACCAGCTTACCTAATATGATGGCGGCGCTTGGCGAAGGACAGCAGTATATGCACTCCTTTGACTTCAAGGTACACGACAATTCTATTGCAGATCAAGACAGATGCGCCCCCGAGCGTCTATTAATTGAAAAACTTGGGCTTGAGATCGGCATGAGCGAGATGAGTCTTGCCGACTACGTCTATTACGGCGGCTTTTTGCAGGGCGAGGGCCTGAGCGAGTACATTCTTAATTTCCGCCGCCGCATGAGTACCACCACCGATTCGGCCATCTTCTGGATGTACGAGGATTGCTGGCCTGCCACTCGCTCCTGGACGATCGTGGACTACCTGCGCAACCGCACTCCTTCCTTCTTACCCGTCAAGCGCGCCTTTGCCCCCATTGTGATTGACATTGTCAAGAACGAAACCGGCGGATTTGACATCTACGGTGTCAACGAATACCTGCATGAGCAAACGGCAACACTTACCTACGCGGCTGTTGCCCCCGACGCCAAGAGCGAGGACGTTGTATGGACGACGCTCCCCGTTACCCTTCCCGCCAACGCTTCCGTCATTCTCGCGCACCTGGACACCCCTGCGGGCACCATTCCCTGCGCTACGCTGACCGACGAGAACGGAACCGTTCTCTCTCGCCGCCGTTGGGTCGACCGTCCATACAACGAGTTGGGGCTTGTCCCCGCTGACATACAAGTTGCGATCGAGGATGGCGTTGCCACCTACACATCTGACACTTTGGTACTTGGCGTTTGCCTTGACCTTGACGGTGACGATGGCCATCTTTCAGACAACTTCTTTGATCTTTTCCCCGGTGTTCCATACAAAGTCAAGCTGGGGAGAAAAAACGGTACAGTTTTATACCATCTTTAATGTACATAGCAAAAAGAACACATCCAATCGGATGTGTTCTTTTTGCTATGTGTAATGATAATTAGAAAATACTGAGCTGATCCGTTTCCTGAATACCGTCGAGAACGCCGTTGCGGCGCAGAATCTCAATAACGCTCTTAGTCAGCTTGGCGCGGATCTGCAGATCCTCGACCGAGAAGAAGGGTTCTTCCTCGCGGGCTTTGATAATGTTTTCTGCGGCGTTTTCGCCAAGACCGGCCAGCGAAGAAAACGGCAGGCGAATGGCCTTGTCTCCTTCGGGACGATAACATTTGGAATCGGAAATGTTAATATCGATAGGCAAAAACTTAATGCCACGGGCATACGCCTCCATAGCCAATTGGAAGGTCGGGATAGAGTCCTGCTCTTTAGGGCTGGCTTCCTTGCCGCGTTGCTCAATGTCCTTGATGTAATTTTCAAGGTGCTTTTTGCCCCTTAAAATAATCTCGGCATCAAAGCCCTTGGGAGCAACCGTAAACATAGCGGCATAGAAGACCGTTGGCATATAGATCTTGTACCAGCCAAGACGAATGGCTGACATAACGTAAGCTGCCGCGTGCGCCTTGGGAAACATATACTTGATCTTTTTACACGAACCAATATACCAGTCGGGAACATCATGCGCACGCATTTCTGCTTCCCATTCAGGCGTCAGGCCCTTGCCCTTACGGACACTCTCCATGATCTTAAACGCAACCGCATTTTCAAGACCGTAACGGATCAAGTCGAGCATAATACCGTCGCGGCATCCGATGACCTTGGAAATATCGCATATTCCCTCTTTGATCAGATCCTGTGCGTTGCCCAACCATACGTCGGTTCCGTGTGTCAGACCCGAGATCTGCAACAGATCGGCAAAGTTCTTTGGTTTTGCATCTATCAAAACCTGCTGCAAAAAGCGTGTTCCCATCTCGGGGATGCCCCAGGTGCCTACCTGACAGCCTCCAATATCCTCGGGGCGAACACCCAAGGGCGCGGTCGAGGTAAACAGCTCGTAGATGGATTCGTCATTCATTTTGACATCCATAACGCTGGTTCCCGAATACCGCTCGAGCCACTTATATTTGGTCGGAATATCGTGACCAAGCTCGTCGAGCTTGAGCAGCGTGTCGTGCAGATATTCAAACGTAAAGTGCGTTGTGACAATATCCGAATTGGCGTCCTCTGCCGGATGCTGTACAGGGCAGAAATCATAGATCTCATATTCCTTGGGAACGACAACGATACCACCGGGATGCTGTCCCGTTGTACGTTTAACACCCACACAGGAGGCGACCAAACGGTTCATGTCTGCGCGAGTAACCGAAACGCCCTTCTCTTCCAGATATTTGGCGATAAAGCCGTAGGCCGTCTTATCGGCAAGTTCTCCGATGGTGCCTGCGCGGAAGACGTTTTCTGCTCCGAACAGCTCCTCGGTATATTTATGTACCTTGCCTTGAACCTCACCTGAAAAGTTGAGATCGATATCGGGAGACTTATCACCGTAGAAGCCAAGAAAGGTCTCAAACGGAATATCGTGACCGTCACCACACAGTTTGGTGCCGCACTTGGGACAGTTGGCATCCTTCAAGTCAAAGCCCGAGCCAACCGAACCGTCGGTGAAAAATTCAGAATACTGGCAGTTGGGGCAATAATAGTGCGGCGGCAGAGGGTTAACCTCCGAAATACCCGCGAACGAAGCGACGACGGACGAACCGACCGATCCGCGCGAGCCGACCAGATACCCCTGGCTTTCGCTGTACCATACCAGCTTTTGAGCGATCATATACAGCACCGCGAATCCGTTTTTGATGATAGAAGTCAGCTCTTTATCCAAGCGATCATGTACGATCTTGGGCAAGGGCTTGCCGTACTGCTTTTCAGCACGTTCGTAGCAAATGCGCTGAAGATCCTCCTCCGCGCCCTCCATGTGAGGGGTGAAGGTTCCCTTGGGGAACGGGCGAATGTCATTGTCGATCATATCGGCAATCATGTTGGTATTTTCAACGACCACCTCGTAGGCTTCTTCCTTGCCAAGATAGGAAAATTCTTCAAGCATTTCATCCGTTGTACGGAAATACAAGTGAATATCTCTGTCGAAATCCTTAAACTTCATGCCCGCTTGCAGGATCTTACGGGACAGCTCGTCCTCATCATTGAGGAAGTGAGCGTCACAAGTCGCAACAACCGGCTTTCCGTATTTTTCGCCAAGAGCTACAATGCGTCGGTTGAGATCACGCAGACCCTCTTCATCCTTGATCTTGCCTTCGTCAATCATAAAGCGGTTGTTACAGATCGGCTGAATTTCAAGATAATCGTAGAAATTCACGATCTCCTCGATCACATTCTCGGGCTTGTTATCCAGAATTGCCTGGATCAGTTCGCCCGCCTCGCAAGCCGAGCCGACAATCAAACCCTCGCGGTATTTTTCAAGCTCGGTTTTTGGAATTCGCGGCTGACGGCGATAATATTTTAAATAGCTGAACGAGATCAAACGGTACAGATTCTTCAGTCCCGTCTTGTTTTTAACTAACAGCACCTGATGATACGGACGCAGCTTGAGCGGGTCGGTATTGGCAAGCATATCACGCTGCAAGGCCGCGAAATTACGGATATCCATCTCACGCAGGCGGTCACACATACGAAAATAGATCATAGCCAGCATTTCAGCATCGTCGCAGGCGCGATGATGATGGAATTCCCCCAGCTTATAATGATTGGCAATGGTATCCAGCTTGTGATTTTTTAAGTCGGGATTGACGTAACGGGACAGCGCAAGAGTATCCAGATAAGGACTACCAAATGGTATACCGCACTGCTCGGAAAAATAGCGGATAAAGCCAATATCAAAGTTGGCGTTATGAGCGATCAGCAGCTTTTTGGGCTTTCCCTCCTCATCGCCGATAAAGTCAAAGAACATCTGCAGCGCTTCTTTGGTTTTGGGCGCGCCCGCGACCATATCGTCTGTAATCGACGTCAGCTCGCTGATTTCCGGCGGGATGGGCGTTTCGGGATCGACAAAAGTATCAAATCGATCCAACACCTCGCCGCCGCGAATGCGTACCGCACCAATTTCAGTCAGCTTACAGGTTTGTGTAGAGAGACCTGTCGTTTCAATATCGAACACGATCATCTCTTCATCCAAGGCACCCTCGTAAACACCCGAAACAGCGCTTGCCGTATCATTGACAAAGTAGGCCTCCAGACCATAGATCACCTTCTGCCCCAGCTTTTCGGAAGCCAGCATGGCCTTTTGATACGCCTGTACGTTGCCGTGGTCAGTAATCGCGATGGCAGGCATTCCCCAGCGGTTGGCCGTTTTGACAGCAACATCGGGAGGAATCAGCGCGTCCATGCTGGACATGGTAGTATGTAAATGTAATTCAACACGCTTCTTTTCCGCGTTGTCCGTTCGACCAAGCTTTTTGATTTTGAGAATATCGCTGTAAAAGAAAGAAAAATCAATATCCGTTTTATTCTTTCGCGTTTCCTTTTTGATAAAGCCTCGCATCGCAATGGCTGTACCGTTGGGAATCAGCTTGGATAGTTCTTTTTCCTCATCCAATTCCAACCCATATTTTTTGACCTCGATACAGGAAACGCCGTCAAAAACATCAAAGACAACGTTATATTTATCGCTGTTGCGCGCTTGTTCTGCGCTGTATCCAAACGTTTCGCCCAGTACAACAATGCCCTTTTGCGGATGTGTTAGGCTTGCCAGCGTCACGGGAGTGATGTCAAATAACTGACCAACAAGCACCTCGGGATTTGCGACATCATACGTAGCGTGACCGATATGCCATTGATCATCGCTGACCTTCTCAGGCAGTGGAATGGTATCAAAATAAATGGACGGTGTGCGCGGTAACACAGCCGGTTCACCGGCATCGGTTGCTGCCGCTTCAGCGAAATCATCGCCGGCACGGCGGTTCTCCATCATACGATCATATTCACTTTCCGCACGCGCGATCTGCTGGTCAATGGCTTCCAAACGGCGCTCCATCGAATAGCTGCTCGCGCCTGTTTGCAAAGTTAAGTTGTGGTGAATAAGCACTTTGATCTTCACGCCAAATTCGCTGAGAATGATACCCTCGATCACCTGTGGCGTGTGCGCGTTTTCCATCAGACGGATTCCGTCAATCGCAAAGGGCAGATCAATATGCAATTCATTCTCGTTCAGTGTCACTTCATAATGACGGAAAAAGCCGCGGGCAACGATACCGACGCGCTCAGTTTCCATTAATACGTTAGGGACGTAGGCTTTGGTAAATAACTGCGCGGGATAGTGGGGCAAAATTCTGACGGCAGCCAGATCATATGCCACGCGTATCTCCTCCTCGATGGCATACAGCTCCTCCTTGTCGATCGGCGCAGGAAAATGAGCGGAGATCTCAAGCATCCGCTTTTCTTTATCGGCACGAACGGTATGCGAAATGGCACTCTCAAGAATGTCACGATAGCGCATGCCCGGCTCGTATTTTTTCAAGATCTGCAACAGCGATCGTTGTGATTGCGTTTCTGCCATGATACTCTCCTCGTAGTTTTTTGGGGTTTAGAGCTTTCAATGCTTGTCCATCGCACGGATCTCGGCGATCAGTCGAGGGATCAGCTCCTGCTCGGGTAGCTTCTCAATAATCTCGCCGTGGCGGAACAAAAGCCCCTCTCCACGGCCACCGGCAATGCCGACATCTGCTTCCCTGGCCTCGCCCGGGCCGTTGACAATGCAGCCCATCAGTGCAACCTTGATAGGCACACGGTCGAGTCCCTCGGCACGCACAGCCGCCTTAAATCGCTCGCAAAGAGCGATCAGATCAATCTGCGTGCGTCCGCAGGTGGGACAGCTAACAATATTCATACCGCTTTGCCCTTCGATCTGAAGGCTATCCAGTATGTGCTGTGCGGCGGCGATCTCCTGCACAGGATCATCCGTCAGCGATACACGAATTGTGTCTCCAATCCCGTCAAGCAACAACGAGCCAATGCCAATGGCACTCTTGGTCATGCCCATTTCGCCGCCTCCGGCTTCAGTCACACCGAGATGGAGGGGATACGCGCAAGCCTTGGCAAGCAGGCGGTTGGCCTCGACCATGGTAGGCACGTCCGAGGCTTTGATAGAGATAACAATATCGTCAAAATGGTATTTTTCAAGCAAGGAACAATGATAAAGTGCGCTATCGCACAGGGCCTGGGCGGTGGGAGCGCCGTATTTGGCAAGCAGGTGTTTTTCAAGCGAACCACTGTTCACGCCAATGCGAATGGGAATATGTCGCTCCTTGCAGGCGTTTGCCACCTGTCTGACACGGTCGTCGTCTCCAATATTGCCCGGATTGATACGGATTTTATCAATTCCCAACTCGGCACACCGAAGTGCCACGCGATAATCAAAATGAATATCCGCGACAATAGGAATGGTCACGCCTTGCTGACGAATGGTGGGAATACACTCGGCCGCCTCCAAATCAGGCACCGTGATGCGCACGATGTCGCAGCCCGCTTGTTGCAAACGCAAGATCTGCGTTGCCGTTGCAATGGCGTTGTGCGGATCGGTGTTGGTCATGGATTGAATAGCGATCGCATGATCGCCGCCAATGCCAACAGCCCCAACTTGGATGGGCTTTGTTTGTCTGCGAATGGCTTGATAATTCACGGTCAAAACCTCTTGTGAGAAAATTTGTTACAAGAACAGAGCGATGATATCCTTACTCAAAACCAAGACCATAACGATCATCAACAATACGATACCGGCAAAGTTGATCTTGGCTTCCAGGTCTCTGGAAATGATAGGCTTTCGGAAAATGCCCTCAAGACCTAAGAACAAAAACCGACCGCCGTCCAATGCAGGAAACGGAATCAGGTTAAATACGCCAAGGTTAATGGAAATCACAGCCGTAATATTGAGAACGTACTGTAAAATTTGCATAGGATTCCAACCGCTTTGGGAAATGGTATCCTTGACGGCTGCCGTCACACCGATGGGACTGGACAGTGAGGACACAGAAAAGCGACCCGTAATCAAGTTGAACAAGCTATCCCATACCATTTTGACGAGTGACACGGAGCGGCGCCAAGTGACGCGGAGCAACTGCCACAGCGAAGGATCTTCAAAGGCCCAAACCTTAAAATCACTCTCGCCGAATACAATGCCTTGATCCTCAAACTGTGGGAATACAACGTCTTCTAAAACCACCTTCTCGCCGTTACGGATAACTGTCAAATCCACAGGCTCATGGCCTTGGTTCATAATTTCATAGGTCAATTCCTCGCCCGTGTAGACGGAGATATGATTGACCTTAATTACGGTATCCTCGATCTGCAAGCCGGTAGGAGTATTGCTCGTCGAGCCATCTAAAAAGCTGTGGATGCGAGTGGAGGCTAACAGATTTTTAGAGATGCAGACGATGATGAATACGATCAAAAAGCCAAGCAGCAAATTCATCAGCGCACCTGCAACGACAATGGCCATTCTCTGCCAAACCTTCTTTTGTGTAAAGGAATCCTCTCCTTCTTCGTCCTCTTCTTCTCCCTTCATGCTGACATAACCACCGATGGGAAAAGCGCGGAGCGAATATAGGGTTCCTCGTTTTTTCGATTTCTTCTGTAATAGCTTAGGCCCCATACCAATGGAAAACTCCTTGATATAAACACCGCAAAGTCTAGCTACGGTGAAATGTCCCAACTCGTGTATCATGATCAAAATGCCAAAAATCAAAACGGCAGCGATCACATATATCATAATTCTATACTCCTCTGTTTGTGATAACGATGCGGGCGATGTCAATCCCGTTGTTTCAAATATGCCCGTGTCAGCGTTCTCGCCTGTCGGTCATATGCCAAAATGTCTTCCAATGTGTGCGCCGTCGCTCCGTCGCTAAGCGCAGATATGGTATGCTGTACGGCATCAAAAATATCGCAAAAGCCGATGCTGTCCTTCAAAAAAGCTGCGACTGCGATCTCATTCGATGCATTGAGCACGGCAGGCATAGCGCCGCCATCCCTCATACACTCACGTGCCAGACGCAAAAAAATGAACGTGTCCTCATCAGGCGCGGCAAACGTCAGCGTTCCAATGTCCGTCAGTGACAGCGGCTTGATATCGCCCGTCTCTCGAATTGGATAGGTCAACGCGTGCTGAATACAATGGCGCATATCCGGAACCGCCATTTGCGCCATCATGCTATAGTCAATATATTCTACCATGGAGTGAATTATACTCTCACGGTGCACCACGACGTCAATATCGTGTTGAGGGATATCAAACAAATAGGATGCCTCAATGATTTCAAAGCCCTTATTCATCATGGTTGCACTATCGATGGTTATTTTTTGTCCCATTTGCCACGTAGGATGGGACAGTGCGTCACTCACACGCATAGTTTCAAGCTGTTCCCGTTTTTTTCCAAAGAACGGACCGCCCGACGCGGTCAGAATGAGCTTTCTCACCTCTTTATGCGCTCCCGCAGTCAAGCATTGTGCCAGCGCACAGTGCTCGCTGTCCACGGGGCGAATGGTGATTCCCTTTTCTCGCGCCTTGGCCATTACGATCTCACCCGCAACCACTAGCGATTCTTTGTTCGCCAGTGCCAGTTGCTTGCCGCTATCAATGACGGACAGCGTTGGCAACAGCCCTGCTTGACCAAGCATGGCATTGAGTGCGATGTCGGCATTACTTTCGTGGATCATCGCAAGAATTCCTTGCGCTCCGCCGTAAACCTTGGTTTTTGTGTCAGCAAGTTTGATCTTCAGCTCTTTCGCCGCATTCTCATCGGCCATAGCGCAAAAGCGAACGCCAAATTCTCTGGCCTGTGCCTCTGCGACATCTACGTTACGATGGGCACAAATGCCGTCCGCTGGGAAATGCAATCGTTTGGCAACGTCCAGCGCTTGCGTTCCCACCGAACCTGTCGAGCCAAGAATCAAAAGAGGCGCACGTTGTTTTGTTGTATTCTCCATCATATCACCCAAAACAAGTCGCTCACAGACGAAATGACGATCAGCACAAGCGCAACAGCCAGCACCGAGTCAAAGCGGTCGAGTACGCCGCCGTGTCCCGGGAACAGCTTGCCGTAATCCTTAACACCATAGGTACGCTTGATGGCAGACATCAGCAGATCTCCTACCTGTGCCACAAAGGCAATAAACAGACCGCTAAAAGCAAGCGTCAGGTAGTTGGCCGTAACGCTTCCCCCGGAAACGAGTTGGACGATCCAGCCGTAGCCAACCATAGCCAAAATACAAAACAGCGTGCCGCCGATGCTACCCTCGACGGTCTTTTTGGGGCTGACGTCAGGGATGAGCTTATGCTTACCAAACAAAAATCCGCTGAAATAGGCAAATGTATCGGTCACCCACGCACCAATGAAGCAAATGAGGTACACATATTCTCCTGCCGCGACGCGATAGCGGAGCAGGCTCAGCGCCATAAACGCAACGATGATGTAAAAACAGCTCAGGTAAGCGCTACCGACATTTGCCAACGTAATCTTCCCGTGCGAAAATGTCATAATGGTAAACAGATACAGTGCCAAAACGATAAGTGCCATCAAGCAAATGTGCTCGACCTTGGCGCTATCAAGCCAATACGGTAGTAGCGGAAGCGCAAGCGACAGTCCCAACACAGGAACAGAGAGGGCATATTTCTTAATCAGCTCGGTGCAACGAAGCATCTCGAAGCAACCGATGCCGCAAAGAAGCGCCATCACAATGGGAAAGACGATCGTTTCGGAAAAATACAGCACGGGCAGAAAGACCGCAATCGCGACAACTGCCGTTATGATTCTTTTTAACATATCAAACCTCCAACATACGCGGGTCAGACACCGCCATAGCGGCGCTGTCTGGAGTAAAACTCATGAATCGCCGCGTCAACATCCGACGGGCCAAAATCGGGCCACAGCTTATCGGTAAAATACAGCTCTGCATAGGCCGCCTGCCACAAAAGGAAATTGGAAATGCGCAAGTCTCCTCCCGTACGAACGATCATATCGGGATCGCCGCTATGCGCCGTAAACAGCGCTTCACAAATGGACTGCTCGCTGATGCTCGTGCCATTGCTTCGCAACGTTTCAAAAGCACGGCACAGCTCCGCACGCGCGCCGTAGTTGACGGCGATGTTGAGCACCATACGATTCTCACGGGTGGTCTCTTCCAAACGGTCCATTTTAGTTTTCAAGGACGCGCGCAGCGGTGCACGATCACCAATAAAATGGAACTGCACACTGTGATCCTTTAACTCCTCTTCGCAGGAGTCGATATACTCCTCCAGCAAGTCCATGATGGCTTCAACCTCACGGGTGGGACGCTTCCAGTTTTCAGTGGAGAACGCATACACCGTCATGGCACGCAAGGCAAGCTTTTCACAATACTGCGCCACAGTTTGAAATGCCTTTGCACCTGCGCGATGCCCTTGCTCACGCGGCAATCCGCGCGATGTTGCCCAACGCCCATTACCGTCCATAATAAACGCGATGTGCGTCAATCGCTCATCCAGCGTCACGCTTTTTTTGTTTTTGATAAACAACGGCATACGATTCTCCTTTCTTCGCATCTGAATAACATAGGAAAGCGGGCGAAACATGAAAGTCACATTTCGCCCCGTCTTATGAAAAATCACGTCGATCAGATCGCCATGATCTCCTTTTCCTTCTTTGCCTGGATTTCCTCGATTTTCTTAATGTTTTTATCGGTGATATCCTGAATGGTCTTTTCCGCAGCCTTCTGCTCATCCTCGGTCAAAATGCCATCCTTCTTCTGCTTTTTAGCATCCTCATTGGCATCGCGGCGGATGTTACGAATGGCAACCTTGGCATCCTCGGCATATTTCTGGACCTGCTTTTTGATCTCGCGGCGGCGCTCCTCGGTCAGCTGAGGGAATGCAAGACGAATGACTTTACCGTCGTTCATGGGGGTGATGCCGACGTCAGACATCAGAATTGCCTTTTCCATTGCCTTCAACGTACTAGCGTCGTAAGGGGTAATCGTCAGCGTTCTTGCATCGGACACGCGAACGTCTGCCATGCTGTTCAGCGGTGTGGGAGATCCATAGTAATCAAAATTCACGCGAGACAAAACGCCGGGGTTTGCCTGCGATGCACGAACCGTGCTCAGCGTGGATTCAAAGGACGCGATGGCTTTTCCCATTCTTTCTTCCATGGGCTTAGTGTTAAACTTCATGATCAATTCCTCCTTATGTGCGGGCAAGCGCCCCGCTGTTATATGTCGAATTTATTTTTTAACTCAATTATGGATCTCGGTGCCAATATGCTCGCCCATCACTACACGATAAATGTTTTCAGGATCGGACAGACCAAATGCATAGCATCGGATGTTATTATCCTGGCAGAACGTCGCAGCACTCATATCCAGCGCGCGCAGGTTCTTTTCCAAAATCTCCATGTACGTCAGCTCGGCATAGCGTGTTGCCGTAGGATCCAGCTTAGGATCGGCACTATAAATCGCATCGATATTTTTAGCCATCAGTACGACGTCAGCCTCAATTTCGGCCGCACGAAGCGCTGCTGCTGTATCGGTTGAGAAATACGGCAATCCCGTACCTCCCCCGAGAATGACGACCTTTCCTGCGTCCAATGCGGCGATCGCATCGCGCGAGGTGTAAAAATCAGCAAACGTGTCCATCTTGACTGCACTCAATACCAGTGCATCGATTCCCTCTTGCTCAAAGGTATCCTTAATGGCCAGCGCGTTGATGGTCGTTGCCAGCATACCCATATGATCGGCACGGCAACGGTTCATTTTTCCGCCTTGACGTCCTCTCCATATATTGCCTGTACCGCAAAGCAGTGCAATTTGCACGCCCTCCGCTTGACACTTTTTTACAACGGCCGCTACCTGCCGGATAAAATCAAAATTCAGAATATCATCTACGCCTGCCGCCAAGGCCTCGCCGGACAGCTTGAGC
>JAFVZV010000119.1 GCA_017507985.1 Clostridia bacterium | reverse complement strand
TTGTTTGCCATCAAGGCCTGATAAAAGCACATTTGCTCCGAGGTGGAAAGGTGCGGGTGTAAGACGGAAAACAGACGTTTGTGGCGTACAAACGTTTGATCTGCCGATGCATATGGCAAGAAAAGCTCCTCTGAAAGCGCGGTGATGATATCGTCACTTAAAGGGAAGGCAGTGCTGCTTTTCTGTTGACGATTGGCATCCGCAAACAGCGAGGCCAATTCTTCCGCGTGAATATAATTACATTCCAGTATTCGATACACACGATCATGTAAATCGCTGATGTTATTTGTTTCCACGCGGATATCCTGCTTTAACCGTTCTTGGTCAAGGGCGTGATTTTGCTGTTTCATATTGCGTGATTATTCGGTATCTGTTGAGCGAGGTGTCTCGCAAGCGTCGTCTATAACCTCGTCCTCTTGCGGTGCATTCTGTGTGACGGCTTCATCCAATGTCGGCTCGTCCGATGCGGGCTCATTCGCAGCATTTTCTTGCGCGGCGCTTTCGTCTGTGACTTCTTCAACATCATCCACAGGAGCACTCTCTACCGCCTCGATTTCCATATAGTCCTCGTACTCTTGAGACTCGGGAGGATAGATGAGATAATCTTCACGGCAAGGCTTTTCTCCGCGACGAGATTTACGGGTAAACATATAGGCAATGCGATCTTTGTAATAGCGTTTGGAAAGACGCACGCCCTCTATGCCCTCATACGCATATTCATCGTTGTCGTCGTAATAATCATCCAAATCGTCGGACAATCCTTTCTTGGTCAATTTGGCGTTTGTATACTGTTCTACCAACGCAACAACAACTGCAAAGAGAGGAACACCAATGATCATACCAAAGAAGCCCCACAAATTGCCCATGACAGAGATAGCAACGATGACGCACAACGAGCTGACGCCCGTGCGGTCACCCAGCACCTTGGGCTCGATGATATTAGCGTCGATCTGGCCAACGACCAATACGAGAATGATGAAAATGATAATCTTTTCGGGCGCCGAGATCAAAACGATAAAGCATGAAGGGATGGAACCGATCAAAGGTCCAAAAAAGGGCAGAATATTCATCACGCCCATGATGGTTGCGAGCATCGCCGCATAAGGAATTCCGAAAATACTGAAGGCGATAAAATAGACGATACCTACGAACAGAGCATCCAACAGCTTACCACCAAGGAAGCCGCCAAAGGCGCTGTGTGCTAACGAAGCGGTTTCGTAGATAAATTTATTATGCTTTTCATTGAACAGTGCGGTGGTGAGCTTTTTGACCTGAGCCAAGCGTTTTTCCTTGGATGCCAGCAGATAGAAAGAGATAAACAGGGACAAAATGGTATTTGAAATTGTCGAAAACAGCTTTGCACCATAGGATTGAATGTTCTCAAACAGTACGCTCAGAACATCCCCTGCGCTACCGACCAACCTCTCAATGAAGGCGTTGATCTTTTCCAACGAGAGAAATTCTTGTATCGCGCCGTCAGTTCCTCCAATGTGCAGGTTTTGCATAACACGAGTAATGAACTGATTGAGATTGGTCACGGCGTTGGCAACGTAGTTTTCGTATTGAGCAATTAGCTCCTTAACGCTGCTGATCAATTGAGGAACGATGAGCAAGCCGATGGCGGCAATCACAAGAATAAAGAACAAATAGGTCAGGAAAATGCTCAACATACGCTTAATGTACAGCGAGCGGATACGGCGAAGCAGGTGCTTCTCAAAAAAACTGAGGATAGGGTTGCACAGATAAGCCAATGCGGCGCCGCCGATAACGGGGGTGAAAACGGACAGAATTTTACCCAAAAAGCTGGACAGAGCAGGCAGATTGCTGATTACGTAAAAAATCAGCACGAGCACAGCAAAAACGACCGTAGACGCTGAAAAAACGAGATTACGGCGCAAATGCAGATCTCTCTTTCTCTTGTCCTTGTTGGAATGATTGGGCTGGTTCATTCTTGGTATCACCTCCGGGGATGGGAATATCGAAAAGCAAAAAATCACTAATTATTTATATATATAAATAGACAATTATATTGTACCCTTTTTTTGCTACTTCGTCAAGCCCTATGTGATGAATTTTCACAAAATTTTAACTTCCGTTTAAGTTTATTCACGACTTGTGCGGCGGTGACTTGATTTTTGATGTTTTTTATGGTATGATGAGAGTAGAATCAGCAATGAAACCGCTATAAAAAACGCATGGGAGGCTGTATATGGCAAAGACGCACAAGGAATACGCATATGCCAAAATTAATCCGTATTTGGCTGTGACAGGACGCCGTTCCGACGGCTATCACACCATTCTTTCGCATATGCAGGCGGTGACGCTTTGCGACGTTCTGATCTTTCATTGGGACCCAAACACAGAAAAGAATTTGGTCTTCCGGTTGCATTGCTCGGATAACACACTTGCCCTTGATGAGAGCAACTTGATTTGCCGTGCGGCGCGGGCGATGGCCGAGCGCTTGGCTGCCGATGGACGGAGCATTGCCGGGCATTTGACCGTGCAATTGGAGAAGAACATTCCCCTGGCGGCAGGGCTGGCGGG
The DNA here is from genome assembly GCA_017507985.1 of Clostridia bacterium. Classification (GTDB taxonomy): domain Bacteria; phylum Bacillota; class Clostridia; order Oscillospirales; family CAG-272; genus SIG644. The sequence continues at coordinate 8,790 of JAFVZV010000119.1, read as the reverse complement.
AGGTAGTGCCGATGCAGCGGCAACACTACGTGCCTTGAATGTACTTTGGGATTGCCGGTATGCTGTCGATACGCTATGTGAGATTGGCGCAGCTTTGGGCGCAGACATACCGTTTTGCATAAAAAGCACGACGGCACCTGCTATGACTGCGCGGGGAATCGGAGAACAACTGTCAAATGCAAAGTCGCTTAGCAGATCTTGCTATTTGGTGATCGCTTGTCACGGCGAGGGCGTGTCTACTCCATGGGCCTACCGTCAGTTGGATGAGCAAAGGATCGCTCTTACTCCCGAGGAAGCAGAGCAGCAGTATGCGGCATTGGAAGCCGCACTTGCCAAAGAGAATCTTGGTACGCTCGCGGCGTGTTGCTATAATTGCTTTGAGCAAGTCGTACTGCATGAGCGTCCTGCGGCAGCCGCGCTGATCGATGCTATGAAAAAAGGCGGTGCTGTTTTTGCTCGTATGAGCGGGAGCGGTCCGAGCGTGGTTGGATATTTCGAGAATGAAGCCAAGGCAAAAGACTGTGCCGATACTCTCCGACTGCAAGGAATTGCCGCACAGGTATGTCAACCGCTGTTTTGATTTTTTATATTTTGGTTTGGTTCACCGCTTATTTCGATTTTCGAATGAGCGGTGAATTTTTTGAGAATCGTTGCTTAAAATGACTGAAAAAGGGAGATATCTCTTGACTTTTATGCAAATAAAAGGTATAATAATACATTATAATAGGCAGAGTGCGTCAAAATCGCACAAAATCGGTTATTTTTTCATCGAAAGAGGTATTCAGTATGGCAGCTATGACAAGAAGACAAGCACGTGAAGCGGTATTTGAACTGCTGTTTGAAACGGAGTTTGACCAAGACCGCACCCCTGAGCAGGTATTGGAACTGGCCAGAGAGGACAGAGATCTTACTCAGGATCATTACGTCGAAACGACCTATTTGGGCGCGATGGTGCACCGTGAGGTTCTGGACGTGTTGCTGAGCAAATTTTCGCATGGTTGGAAGACTGACCGTATGTCGCGTGTCAGCCGCGCGATTCTGCGGCTGGGCACGTATGAAATGCTGTATTGCAAGGATATTCCCGTAAACGTTTCACTCAACGAAGCGGTTGAATTGACCAAGAAGTTTGACGATCCCAAGGCGCGCGCATTTGTTAACGGCGTGCTCAACAGCATCAAAAACGAAATCGAAAAGACAGGGGCCGAGACCGTGATTGCCAACTGCGAGGCGGCACTGGCACAGGCACAAGCTCCTGTCGAGCCGAGCCAGATCAATGAATAAAGGTGTGTATGTCGGCATCGACACCAGCAACTATACCACCTCACTCGCTCTTTGCGATGAGGACGGATGCATCGTTGCCAATCTCAAATCCCCTTTGCCCGTGCGCGAGGGCGAGCGCGGGTTGCGTCAGAGCGACGCGGTGTTTGCCCACGTAAAGAATTTGCCGTCGCTGATGCAGCAGATGCAACAAGTATTGCACCCTGCAGACGGGCAATCGCTCCGTATCCTTGGCGTTGGCTATTCCGCAACGCCGCGGCGAGGGGCAGACTCGTATATGCCATGCTTTTTGGCAGGTAAGGTGGCGGCGTCGTCCATGATCGTCGCTGAGAACACACCCCTGAGTGCCTTTTCTCACCAAGAGGGGCACGTTATGGCCGCACTGTATTCGGCCGGAGTGGCAGATGAACTGGTCGAACGTGATTTCATTGCTTTTCATATCTCTGGCGGTACGACCGACGTGTTGTACATCCGCCCTGACGGCGGACGATTTGATATTGAACTGCTCGGAACCTCGCTGGACCTTCACGCAGGACAGGCAGTCGACCGTGTAGGCGTGGCACTGGGGCTAAAGTTCCCCTGCGGTAAAGAGCTGGAGACGTTGGCGGCTTCCTATGAGGGAAAAATTCCAAAGCCGCGTATTTGTGTCAAGGGCTTGGACTGCCATTTGTCCGGTCTTGAAAATCTGGCATTGTCGTTGTATGAAAAAACGGGCGATCGGGAGCTAGTTGCGGCGTATACGCTGGATTTCATTGGACAGACGCTGTGCGAAATCAGCACCGAGGTGCGCCGCCGTTATCCCGCGCTCCCCATGGTTTATGCAGGGGGTGTTATGAGCAACCGCCGTATTCAGTCCATGCTGGGTACACGCTTTCATGATACCTATTTTTCCGAGCCGGCTTTTTCTGCAGACAATGCCGCAGGGATCGCCCTGCTTTGCCGAAGAGCGGCGACGATAAACTAAATTGCTAACAAAGAAAGGAGTCTTGTCACGTGGCCGAGACGATATTTTCGATATCCGAGATCAACGAATACGTGCGTATGCTGCTTGATAGCGATCCGCGACTGCGTCGCGTGTGGTTGCGAGGCGAGATCTCCAATTTTACCAATCACTATAAAACGGGTCATTTTTATTTTTCACTCAAGGACGAGCAGAGTGCTTTGCGAGCAGTTATGTTTCGCGGCAATAACAGCCGATTGACCTTCATGCCCGAAAATGGTATGCGAGTGTTAGTTTGCGGCGATATCCGCGCTTATCCGCGTGACGGGCAGACGCAGATCGTGGTTAGTGAAATGCAGCCTGACGGTGCAGGCTCACTTGCTCTGGCCTTTGAACAGCTGCGCAAAAAGCTGGAGAGCGAGGGGCTGTTTGACGAGTCGCGCAAAAAGCCGCTGGTCAAATTTCCCCGACGCATCGGTATTATCACTTCACCCACGGGAGCGGCTATTCACGATATGATCCGTATCACGTCAAGACGTTATCCGCTTTGTGAATTGATTCTGTTTCCTGCACTCGTGCAGGGAAGCGGCGCGGCGGCCTCACTGTGCGTTGGAGTGGAATTTTTCAATTCGGTCGATCTGGTCGACGAAATCATCATCGGCCGCGGCGGCGGCTCGATTGAGGACCTTTGGGCTTTCAATGACGAACGGCTGGCGAGGACGATCGCCGCATCGCGTCTGCCTGTGATCTCTGCTGTCGGACATGAGTCGGACGTGACCATCTGCGATTTCGTTGCGGATTATCGCGCTCCCACTCCCAGCGGTGCCGCTGAGATTGCGGTACCCGATAAAATGGAGCTATATGCGATACTTGGTGGAATGCAAACACGACTTTGCCGCGTGACAGAACATTCTCTTGCCCGAGCAAGAGAGGCTCTTGATCGCCGTGCCAAGCATCGTCTTTTGACCTCGCCACACCTGTTGTTTGACGAGCGAAAAATGCATCTTTGCCTGCGAGAAGAACGGCTGAACCGTCTGACCGAGGCGGCACTTGAGTGCGCGAGAGCACATATGGGCAATCGTGCTGCCAAGCTGGAGGCGCTCAGTCCACTGGCTGTGTTATCCCGCGGCTATGCCATGGTTAGCGACACCGCAGGTGGAACCATGCAGACAAGTGCTGCGATGCTGACTGTTGGGCAATCGGTCGATCTTCGCTTTGCCGACGGCCGCGCAACGGCAGAGATCAAACAAATCAACACAGACAAATCGTAAAGGAGACGGATGATGGCAACTGCAAAATCCGAAAAAACAACCGAAAATACCTTGTCTTTTGAACAAAGCCTTGCACGGCTTGACGAAATTATTGCTATGCTTGAAAAAGACAGTGTTCCGCTGGACGACTTGATGAAACTGTACGAGGAGGGCGTGGGACTGTTGCGTTCATGCAATACGCAGCTGGATTGCGCCGAGCAAAAGGTGAAGATGCTCAATATTTCGCCCGACGGACTCAAGGCTCACCTTACGCCGTTTGATGAAAAGGGGGACGCATGACATACGAGCAATTGCAGGCGCGGCTTCGCCATGATGCGGCACTGGTTGAGAGTGCGTTGACGACGCGAGCGGCGCAATTTGACTCTCTTTCTTTGCTTGCAAACAACGAGCAACTGGCCGCACTCAAAGAGGCGCAGGACTATAGCCTGATGGCGGGCGGCAAACGTATTCGCCCCGCACTGGTGCTGGAGGTGTGCGCTGTGTTGGGTGGCGAGTGTACGTGTGCGTTGCCCTTTGCCTGCGCGGTGGAGATGATCCACACCTACTCGCTGATTCACGACGACCTGCCTTGCATGGACAATGACGATCTTCGCCGTGGCAAGCCCACCTCGCACAAGGTCTTTGGTGAAGCAACGGCAATTTTAGCAGGCGATGGGCTACTGACCGATGCTTTTGGTGTTGCGGCAAGTCATGCTGACGAGAAAAAGGCCTTGTTGGCAACGCGCACGTTGGCGGCGGCTGCCGGCAGTATCGGTATGGTCGGCGGTCAGATGATGGATATGCGTGGCGAGTGTGAGCGCTATTCGCTTGCGACGCTGCTGCAGCTTCACGCCCGTAAAACGGGAGCTCTCATTTGCGCGGCGGCACAGCTCGGCGCCATTGCGGCGGGGTATGAACCGCAGCATAAAGAGTGGCAAGCCATTACGACCTATGCGCAATGCATTGGCCTGGCCTTTCAGGTTGTGGACGATATTTTGGATGTGACAGCCGATCCCACGCTGCTTGGTAAATCCAAGGGCAAAGACACGGCTGAAAATAAAACAACCTTTTTGACGTATTACACCGTAGACGAGGCGCGTGAGTATGCGCGTCAATTGACAGAGCGGGCCATCGCGGCGATCGAGCAGATCGATCAGCAGGGAATCTTGTGCGCGTTGGCAAACTATTTGGCGGAACGTGTGTTTTGACCTTTTTTCTTCGTTCTTTTGGTCAAAGAAAAGTGATTAAGATATCTTGTCTTTTGTGAAAGGAGTCCGCACGATGCGCATTGACGTATACTTAACTCAATATGGTTATGCGCCAAGTCGGGCACGGGCACAGCAGCTTATTGCCGCAGGGCAGGTCAAACTGGACGGTGCGACCGTGAAAAAACACAGCGCCGAGGTGAACGAGAGTATTCCTCATAATGTTGAGGTGGGCGAGGACATCCCATACGTCGGGCGCGGTGGATGCAAGCTCGAAGCGGCACTTGATGCGTTCGATTTGAATGCAGAGGGTGCATGGGCGTTGGATATCGGGGCGTCGACGGGTGGCTTTACCGATTGCCTGTTGCGGCGCGGTGCCGCACGTGTGTTTGCCATCGATTCGGGCTCGGGACAATTAGCTCCTCCACTGATAGCCGACGAACGCGTTGTCAATATGGAACAGTGTAACGCACGGTATCTGACAAGGCAAGCATTGGGCGATGAATTTATTTGTCACGGCGGTGCGAATATCATCGTGATGGATGTGTCCTTCATTTCGCAAACCTATATTCACCCTGTGTTCCGAGACGTGCTGTCACCCGGCGGAACCGCAGTGACACTCATCAAGCCTCAATTTGAAGTGGGACGTGAGTATTTGGGCAAGCGCGGCATTGTGCGTGAGCCAAAATGGCGGCGTGCGGCGGTAGCTCGCGTGTTTGAGAGCGCAAGAGCGTCAGGACTTGTTCCGATGCGGCTGATTCGTTCGCCGATCGAGGGGGGCGACGGTAACGTGGAGTATCTGGTTCTGTTGCGTCTTGCCGATGATGCTCAAGACAAGGGATTGAACGCATCGAGCCTGCCTGCTCATCTGTTTGAAAACGCTAAATAACCAATAATTCTTTGAAATATTAATTCTTCCGATAGATTCTAACGTATCGCGGCAGTGTCGCGATGGAAAGCGAGATCCGACAACCATGAAAAAAATAGCATTGATCACCAATTTCAATATAGCGGACAAGGTCAACGCGGCCATTCTCGTGGTGCAAAAGCTACGAGAATACGGGTGCGAGGTTATCACGCCTGTCTATAACAGAGAAAAAATTGCCCGCCACCGCTTTGCTCGCGGTCGGCTGGAGCTGACCTACGTCTCGCAGGATGCCATGTATTCCGAGGCTGAGCTGTTGATTATACTCGGCGGTGACGGTACCATTTTGGAAGCATCCCGTCGTGCGGCCATGCGCAAGATCCCCATTTTGGGAATCAATCTTGGGCATTTGGGCTATATGGCCGAGCTTGAGCTGGATGAGCTGGACCTGCTGGCTAATTTGTTCAATGGTGAGTATACCGAAGAAATGCGCTCAATGATCAGCGTGGAGATTTTAGACGAAGAAAAAACGCGCATTGCCTCCTTCGCGCTTAACGAGGCCGTCATCTCGGGAGGCTCGACGGTTGCTCGCATTATCGATCTGGAGCTCAGCGAGGGTGGGGAACTGATTACCAACTATCGTGCTGATGGCCTGATTGTTGCAACGCCCACCGGCTCAACTGCCTATTCTCTTTCCGCTGGCGGTCCGATTGCAGATCCACGCATCAATTGTCTGTGTGTGACGCCCATTTGCTCGCATTCTCTTACGGCACGCCCGTTGGTTTTTCCTGACAATGCCGTCTTGGAAATCCGTAACACCTGCCAGCGTGAGAAAATGCTGTATGTGACGGTTGACGGACGCATCAACTATGAGCTGTATCGCGGCAACATCGTGCGTATTACACGTTCTCCCATGGTAACAACGCTTATTCGGCTAAAAAAATATAGCTTTTATCACAAATTGCGCTCCAAAATGAACAAGGAATAATTCTTGTGATGGGAAAGGAATATTGAACTATGAAAAAGAATCGTCAAGATAAAATATTGGAATTGATTGCTCGCTATCCCATTGGAACGCAGGATGATCTGATCGACTATCTGAACGAGCACGGATATCATGCTACTCAAGCAACCGTTTCACGCGACATCCGCGCGTTGAAGCTGATCAAGGTGCTGATGGAGGACGGAACGTATCGTTACATTCTTCCCAAGACGCAAAGCGGCAGCGCGGACCCCGCCATGGCAAAGCTAAACTATCATAAGGCCTACGCCGACTCCATTTTGTCCGTTGCATATGCAATGAACAATGTTGTTATCAAGACAACGCCGGGTATGGCCTCTGCAGTGGCACTGATGCTGGATCACACCAATCACGATATGATGCTGGGCACAGTCGCAGGTGATGATACCATCATTGTGGTGACACGCAGTACAGAGGAATCGCGAGCACTCAGCGATAGCATTGAGGCGCAGAGAAGATAATCAAACGAGCACCGAAGGGAGGTGGCACCATGCTTCGTACGTTGCACATTGAAAATATTGCAGTGATCAAATGCGTGGATATTGCGTTTGAGGATGGTTTGACCGTGTTGACGGGCGAAACAGGCGCGGGTAAATCCATCTTGATCGACAGCGTCGCTCTTTTGTTGGGAGGCAAGTTCAATCGGGAACTGATCCGCACGGGGCAGAAGACAGCAACGGTCAGCGCAGTGTTTGATGGACTGTCCGAGCAAGCCCTGTCGGCTCTCTCGGAGCTTGGCTATGAACCGGACGAGGACGGGACACTGTTGCTTCGCCGCGTTCTGCATGATGACGGAAAGAGCACCATGCGACTTTGCGGTCAGCCCATTACAGCGACCCTCGCGCGTGAGGTCGGAAGGTATTTGCTCAACATTCACGGGCAAAATGACAATCAGCGCCTGCTTCAAAAATCGACGCATCTTCAGTTGCTTGATGCAATGGGAGATTTTGCTGATATCAAAAAAGCATACGCCGCGGCATACGGACGATTGTGCGATTGTGAGCGCGAGCTTGCTTCTCTTGGGCAGAGTGACGCCGAAAAGCTGCGCCTGCGCGAGATGCTGGAATATCAAATTAAGGACATTGAAGCCGTTAAGCTCAAAACGGGCGAAATTGAAAGCTTGAACCGTGAGCGTGAACGGCTACGTAATATAGAAAGAATTGAAAAACACGTAAAATTCACCGCACAGGTGATGGACAGCCGTGAGAAAAGCGCGTCGGTCGCCTATTTGCTCGGACGGGCAAGTGCCTCGCTCCGTCAGATTGCGGACGTCATTCCCGAGGCGACTTCTATGTCCGAGCGATTGGACGATATGATGTATCAAGTGCGGGATATGGCAGAGCAGGTGCGCGAGTGGTCGGATGACGATACAGGCGATCCAACGGCGCGTCTTGACGCCATCGAGGGCCGTCTTGACCAAATTTCTCGCTTGCAACGCAAATACGGCAAGACCGAGGAGGAGATTCTTTCGTTTCTTGCCCGCGCCAAAGTGGATATGGAGGGCCTCGACACGGCGGGTGAACGCTTTGCCGCCCTTGAGCGGCAGAGAAGTGCTTTGCGCGAGGAGTGCCGCCTGCTGGCAGATGCCCTGACCGAGCGTCGGCGCGCGGTCGCGGACGAGATCACCGAGCGTATTCGTGAAGAGCTTGCGTATTTGGATATGCCTAAGGTGCGCTTTGCGGTATCCATTAAAAAGACGGAGGGTTTCACGGCTACGGGCTGTGACGACGTCGAATTTTTGATCGCTACCAACCCTGGAGAGCCGCTTCTTCCCATGATCAAGATCGCCTCGGGCGGTGAGCTTTCCCGACTTATGCTGGCGCTGAAAACGGTACTGAATGATCGCGATGGCGTGGGATGTGTCGTGTTTGATGAGGTCGATACCGGTATTTCGGGCAAGACCTCGCGCAAGGTCGGTATCCGTCTTTGTCAGATGGGACGTGATGTGCAGGTTATTTGCATCACTCACGCGGCGCAGATCGCCTCGCTGGCGGATACACACCTTGTCATTGCCAAGCGCGAGGTTGGCGAGCGCATGGAAACGACGGTAACGCCCTTGGATGAGGACGGCCGCGTCGAGGAGGTTGCGCGCATCCTGGGTGGCATTGAGGTCACCGAAACGCAACGTACTGCCGCGAAGGAAATGATTGCGGAGAGAAATAGTATTTACTAAACCCTCCACGACTTCTCCTTTTGACGCGCGTACAGCTTCGCGCCGCGCTGTGCTGTAT
>JAFVZV010000118.1 GCA_017507985.1 Clostridia bacterium | reverse complement strand
TAGGTATCGAAGGAGGAGAAGGCCTGTGCGCCTGCCCACTCGTTCTGCATGATACCCAGGAAGTTGACCATCTGGTTGCACAGCGTTGCCAGGTGGCTGGCAGGCGCTGAGGTGATCTTACCGGTAACGCCGCCAAGTCCTTCTTGAATGAGCTGCTTGAGCGACCAGCCTGCGCAGTAGCCTGTCAGCATGGACAGGTCGTGAATGTGGATGTCCGCATTGCGGTGTGCGTCTGCGATCTCGTTATCGTAGACCTCGGACAGCCAGTAATTGGCCGTGATCGCACCCGAGTTGTGCAGAATCAGTCCGCCGACCGAGTAGGTAACGGTGGAGTTCTCCTTGACGCGCCAGTCATTTGCTTTGACGTATTTATCCACCAGATCGCGGTAGTCGAGCAGCGTGGTGGAAAGATTTCTCAGCTTTTCGTGCTGTTTGCGGTACAGAATGTACGCCTTAGCCACCTCACCGTAGCCTGCCTTAATAAGCACCGACTCGACGCTGTCCTGGATATTTTCGACTGTGACGGTATTGTCCTTGATCTTGGGTTCAAAATCGGCGGTAACCTTCAGAACGAGAAAATCGATGACATCGGGGTGATGTTGGATCTTGCAAGCATCGAACGCCATCATAATAGCGTTGCTGATCTTGGAAAGGTCAAAATCTACGGTACTGCCGTTGCGCTTAAGAACATTATACATGATGCACTCTCCTTTGTTAAAATTTAAGTCAAAAAAATATTGCTCCTCGAGTAGCTTGTCAGCAGCTTGTTGAGCAATAGAAAATAGGCGCGGGGCAAAAAACAAAATGTTCTCGCCGTGTAGAAAATCCGCCATGGCGAATTTTGGGAACCGCGCCTATTATATCATATATATTGTGTTTTCGTCAAGAGATTTTACATATATTTTGTGTTTTCGACATTTTACACCAAACTTCACACACCTTCTTGTGTATTATGCACCACGTAGCACAGCAGTCGGAATCATCGTGCGAGCGGACGAAAGCATTTGGTTCAGCATTGTCGCGTCGGGGGTATGCAGTTGACCGTCAGATGAACCAATCAAGTTGCCCGAATCGACGAACGGCTGGAGAAAATACCGCCGAGCGCCCGCGATCCACGACGCAATGCCAGCAATATCCTCAGGGGTATGGTATTCTGACACGACGGTGGTGCGAAACTCATAGTCTACCCGTCCCGAAAGCAACAGCGAAACGCTTTGCTCAACGGGGGAGAGATCGTAGTCAGGCACGCCAATAGTAGCGGCATACTTTTGTTTGGTGTTCTTAATATCCATCGCAACGTAGTCGAGCAAGCCTTGGTCGATCAGATCGCGCAGAAGTATAGGGTTTGAACCATTGGTATCCAGCTTGACGGCATAGCCAAGGGCTCGAATGGTGCGGATGAAGTCGGGCAGATCCTTTTGAAGCGTCGGCTCGCCGCCCGTGATGCAGACACCGTCAAGAATACCTTGACGTTTTTTGAGATAGGCAAAGATCTCCGCCTCGTCCATGCGCTCGGCGGCGGAGATATCCGTCACCAGACCGGCGTTATGACAAAAAGGACAGCGGAAATTGCAGGCGGCAGTAAACAGGGTGCACGCCACGCGACCCGGGTAGTCGAGGAGGGTCATTTTCTGGAATCCGTGGATGATCATAGGGAGAGGATCCTTTCGGGTATATCTAATTTTAACAACTATTTCTACAGCCTCACCCTGCGCGGTTTCACCGCGCGCGTTCGGTGTGCTGCTTTTGTTGTCGCTTCTTTGACACACGTCAAAGAAGTGACCAAGAAAACGTGCCAAGACGTTCCCTCTTGGATCTCCCTTTTCGTGCCGCTCTGCATAGAGAAAAAGGAGAAAGACAAATATTTTCTTTGTGCATCTCTCGCCACGCAGCCAACACGAGCGGCAGGCGAGGGAGGATCAAAATCGTTTTGTTAAAAAGTTAGTTGCGCCGAGGTGCGTTGCAGATAGCAAAAATTTTTGCTTTTTCAGTTGCGTGCGACTTCCGTGTTGGCGTTTTTATTTAAAACGCCAACACAAAGGCTGAATTTGTCTGTTTCCGCGAAAAGATGAGCAGAGCGACAGCGACGCGACCTTTTCGCGTGGCGGGGATCCAAGGGGTATTAAACCCCTTGGTTCGTTTCTTGGCTACTTCTTGGGGAAGGCCAAGAAGTAGCATAAACACACAGCGCGCCGCGTTGTGGCGCGCCGAGAGGAAGAACGCTGAATGTTAAAGCTCAGCACCCCTTGTGCAAAAACTTTATCCCTCTCCCTACCAGCCAAACAACATTCGCCCCAATCAAAACAAACATCACCACATACACCACCACCGACGCCGCCCAACCAAACGCGCGCTGAACGTCGCCAATAATAATATAGTGACTCTGAATATACGGGCTGATGTAGAACAGATTGAGCGGCTGCAGAGAATCGACCGCCAAGGGCGTCAAAGCAAAATTCAATACGACAGCAACACCGACTGTTGCGACAAAAACGATCGTCGCAGGCAGCAATTCTTTCAAGTACGGCTTTTTATAGCCACGAACAAGCAATACCAGCACGCCAACACCGATCATGATCGTATGCCAAAGCATGGTGTGAAAGCTCAGCGTGACCTCTGCATACAGCGTTGGATAGCCCATGACGATGCAACCACCCATGGTTTGATACAGCGCGACGAAATCAAGCAGTGCCTCCTTGAATCTGCCCGGTGGAAGCAGGGGAATGAGCAAATAAAGATAGAGCGAATAAGAACAAAACTGCAAAGGAAGTATGCCGAAATTGTACGTGCCGCCTGTCAAAACGATCAAATAGTACAACTGCTTATACAGCTCCATAAGAAACAGCACTACCCCCGCACTGAACAAAATCGAGTCCAGCCGATTGGCAGGAAACTTGTGATACAGCAAAGCGGCAACAATCATAAGGCCTACGCAAAGACCGAGCATGATCAAATGGAATGTCCCGAAAATGGCAGGGCGCGGCCAGATCACGTGCGTCGACCGAATGAGTGCCGCAACAAGACCGTCGGGGCGAAGAAGAACCGCCGTCAGCGAGCCAATGGCCGTCAACAGTAGCCCCGCGATCACGCACAGACGGAGCGCTCTCGTTTTGTTGGCCGTCATGGTGTCATGCCTCAAATTTTTGGACGAATTCGATCAGATGGTCCTGCACCTGCGCGAAATTGACAAACGAGTCTCTTCCTTGCACCATAGGCTCAAAGCAGTGACCACCAAAGTAGGAATACAACACCTGGCAGGGTGCGCCTACTGTGCGGCATTTTTCGTAAAAGCGAGTGCTGTTTTCGGCAAACACGAGGTCATCGTGCGTACCGCAGACCAGCAGCGTCGGGACGCTTGCAGGCGTGATGTAATCGAAGGGGCCGTCGCGGTGGCGAACCGCCGCAAACTCACGCTCAGACAGACCGGCGGGGAATACATCAAGGAAAGGAAATCCGTCGGGATAATAAGCGGCTTCGTCATTGTACAAGATGGTTGGCGCGCTCAATGGAGCGGTAGCCACGACGGTAAATTCATCGGCCAGCGCGTCAAAGGGCGAGTCGGAAACGAAGGCGCGGTGGGGGGCATATGCCAACATGAGCGCCAGGTGACCACCTGCCGAGTGACCCGAGGTCACGATGCGGTGTGGGTCAATACCCAGCTCATCGGCAAAATGCGCAAGATAACGGCCTGCGTCCATGCAGTCCGAGATAATATCATCCAGGCAGACCTCGTCACGCGAAACGTAGCGATAGGCCACGCTGACGGTCGCCCAGCCCCGCTCGCGCAGCGCGTCGGACGATTTCTTGGAAAAGCCGACCATCGCCTCGGCGCTGGCGCTTCTCCAGCCGCCGCCGGGAATGATGAGATAGACGGGGGCGCGGTCAAAGACCTGCTTGGTGGGCGGGAGGAAGATCAGGTCGATCTCGCGGTCTCCTACCTTTTTATAGATCAGCGTCTGTTCTTCGCGCGTCAGGGGCGCGTTATAACGGTCGTTTGTCATGATTCATTCTCCTTTTTATCAAGCCGCACTGGCTGTTTGATACAGCTATAGTGTACCATATCGTGCCTGCTTTTTCAAGTGCTTTTGGAAGATTTATGTGTATCATCCAAGGCTTGTATCCTCTTCCAGGACTTGTGCGTTGCGCCGCCGCGAGAAATATGGTAAGATAGTATTGCGGCACCAAAAGGAGCAACTTTTGTGCTCCCTTGACACCGCTTCACCGGCAAAACCAAAAACAAAAAGGAGGAACTTACCGATGAAAACGTTATATTCAAAGAAAGAAGGGATGAGAGCCCGAACGCGTAAGCAGCCTAAGTGGCTGCCGCGAGCAATCAAACTGATCTATTCGGCTGCCGTCGTTTGTCTTATGATGTTGGGCGCAACCGTTTATGCGTCCGCCGCCTCGGCAAGCGCGCAGACGGTACCCGTCCGTTGGAACAGCACGGCGGGAGTGACAGCTTTGTCCGACAATGCGTATCTCATCGATGGAGTAACATACGTGCCATTTCGTGCGTTTGCAATTCTGGCAGATAACTGCGAGGTCAGCTGGAACGGCACAACACGCACGGCAAGCGCTCAAACCTCTCGCGGCGTGACGATTACGGCGCGGCAGGGCGACTATTACATGACGTACGGCGGACGGTGCTTTTACACCGTAGCACCCATTCGTATTGTGGACGATCGGTTGTACGTGCCCATTCGCCCTATGGCAAAATGCTTTGCCATTGAGGTTGATTGGAATGCGGCAAGCCGTTCGGTGTCACTTGTGCGAACAGGCAAGACCGTTCGCGCTGACGAAGGAGTTTACGACGCCGGTTCGCTCTACTGGCTCGCTCGCATCATTGGGGCAGAGGCCAAGGGCGAGCCCTTTCGCGGACAGGTGGCGGTCGGCAATGTGGTGCTCAACCGTGTGGCAAGCCGTGACTATCCCAACACCATTTACGACGTGATCTTTGACAGAAAATACGGGGTGCAATTTACACCCGCAGCCAACGGAACGATCTATGAAATCCCGCCGGCGTCGGCCATCGTGGCGGCCAAGGTGTGTCTGGAGGGATACACGCTATCGGACAGCATTCTGTATTTTTTTAATCCGTCGATTGCTACGAGTCAATGGATTGCAAACAACTGCACGTATGCGTTTCGGATTGGGGGGCATGTGTTTTATCGGTGAGAGCAAGGGGGAGTTTAGCTGGATTTTAAGCATCTTCTCCTTTTGACGCTCACACTGTGCTTCGCACGCGTTCGCTGTGCCGGTTTTGATGCCATTTCTTTGCGACAAGGCAAAGAATGGGCATAACCCCGCCGCGCGACGCGTTGTGTCGCGCCCGAGGCTACCACCAAATCCTAAAAACAACGGTGACACCCACCACCTGTGGATGCCACCGTTGTTTTATTTATTTGATCAGTTGTACTTGTCTATCAGTGCATTGAGTTGATCGATCGTATCGTCGCGCTGTGACCCAAAGCCTTCCCATTGGGAAACAACACCGTCATCACCCGTACCCGTAATACGAATGATCCGAGCAGTCAGCTCGTACGGGTCGTAAACCAGGCCCATATCATACGCACGGTTGCCAAAAATAATGCTCAGCATCTCCTTGGATTCAGCGTCGCGCGTACCGCGGTTCTGAATAACAACCTCGTAAAAATCATGATAGATTTCATAGTAAGAGTAGTGGCCCATCAGTTCCAGCGCGGCGCCGATCGTCTCCTTGTTGTCCACGTTGGTGCTGATCACAGCAAACATACTGTCATGATAATTGGATACGGGACCGTAATATTGGCCCTGCGCCTTATTGTACATCGGCATGGGCAAAATACCGTAATCGTCCGTCATATCGCGCAACAGCATGCATCGTTTGAGCTTATCAAAGGTGAACAGCGCACCGCCCTCGGCAAACACGGGAGCCTCCGTATTCAGATAGCTGTTCCACGTAAAGTCAGCATACATGATGGTGTTCAGATTGTCCATCATAATATCAAAAGAATCACCCAAACCGTAGCTGTAATAGAACAGACCGTTCTCGTCCTTGGACATGAACTTTTGACCTGCGGCTGCGTACAGCATATGTACGGGATCATCGTTGGTGACAATACCGTAAATATCGTTTGCATCCATCGTGTCGTCACCGTTGGGCTGCAGACCAAGCTCTGCGTATTCTGCCAATCTTTCAATGGTCCACTCAAAGTTTCTGACGTCGTCGTAAATGTTTTCAACACCAACGTTCTCTGCCATTGGAATGTTATAAAACAGCAGCATCGTCGCACTCTTGTCGATCAGCAGCATATCCGAAACAGCAAACTCAACATAGTTGCCAAGACGCAACGCATCCAACGCACTGTCAACCCACCAAGGATTTTCAAAATCGATATAGGGCAGGTCCGCCATGTTGGTAAAATACTCATTGCCCATCAGCTTTTGCGCACTGCGTCCCATGGTATCCAATAGCTGATAGTCCTTGCTTCCCGAGGAAATGATGTTGGGAAGCTGGGTGGGGAATTTGCCGTATTCCATGTATTCGCAGGTCACGCGAATGCCATATGTCTCTTCCATCCAAGTGGCACGCTCGAATATATCGTCACCGATCAGGTCACCGGGGGCGATTTCAAGACCGGAGGAGGGAACGATCTCGTCCCAAGGGTTGGTCCATTCGTGGTTGGCCGTTGTATAGTGAAGCACGCTGAAAGTGTCCTTGAAATCCTTTTCGGGAACCTCGGGGTATACGATCTCGTCGGTTTTGCCTGGCTCCTCATCCTCGCCGGGCTGCTGGGTCTGATCGTTCTTATCATCGGGCTCGACCGCAGGTCCTTCCTCGGGACCGCAAGCCGCCAAACTTGCGCACAAAGCAAAAGTCAAAACCAATAAAAGAACGGTTGACAGCAATCTTTTCATGATCATTTTCCTTTCCAACAAAAAGATAGTATATTTTATCACGCACAAAGACAATTTGTCAAGCGCTAATAGTATAAAAAACAAGCATAGCAGGCAAAATAAGCAAAAACACACCAATCGGTGAAAAAAGGAAGGAAGACAGACCATGACGCAAGTCAAGAGTGACATTTCTCCAACATCAAATAAGCGCGGCGGCTTTTTTAGCCTCTTGCAACGTGTAGGGCGGGCATTTATGCTCCCAATCGCGCTGTTGCCCATCGCGGGGCTTCTTTTGGGCATCGGCTCTTCGCTGACCAACGCGACCATGCTCGCAGAATACGGACTGACAACCATTATGGGGCCGGGCACGGTGGCCTACGCTGTTTTTTCTCTGCTGGCTTCGGTAGGAACGGTCATTTTCGATAACCTGCCCATTATTTTTGCCATGGGTGTCGCGCTCGGCATGGCGGAAAATGAAAAAGCAACGGCCACGCTTTCTGCCGCCATTGCCTTTTTTGTCATGCACAAGACCATCAACTCATTGCTCGCTCTGACAGGCAAGCTGGAGCCCGGAGCCATGCAAGAGGGAACGATCGCCAACGTTGTGGGTATCAACTCACTCCAAATGGGCGTGTTCGGCGGTATCATCGTAGGTCTGGGCGTCGCCTGGCTGACCAATCGGTTTTATAAAATACGATTACCCAACGTCATTTCGTTCTTTGGCGGTTCTCGCTTCGTTCCCATCATCTCGACGACAGCCTATATTCTCGTCGGCGTGCTCATGTTTTTTGTTTGGCCTTATATTCAGACCGGCATCTATGCACTGGGCAATCTTGTGCTGCGCTCGGGCTATGCGGGCACGCTCATTTATGGATTTATTGAGCGAATTCTCATTCCGTTCGGACTTCACCACGTGTTCTACTTGCCCTTCTGGCAGACGGGCGTTGGCGGATCGGCGCTCATCGACGGGGTCATGGTCTACGGCGCGCAAAACATTTTCTTTGCTGAGCTGGCTTCGCCCAACGTCACTCGCTTCTCCGTAGAGGCCTGCCGCTTTATGACGGGTAAATTCCCGCTGATGATCTTCGGTCTGCCCGGTGCGGCGCTTGCCATGTATTCGTGTGCGGATGACAGACGCAAAAAAGCAGCAGGAGGGCTTTTGTTGTCGGCGGCGCTGACCAGCATGCTGACGGGCATTACCGAGCCGATTGAATTTACCTTTTTGTTTGTCGCGCCCATTTTGTACGTGATCCACTCTATTTTCGCAGGTCTTGCCTATATGCTGATGCACGTCTTGAACGTCAGCGTCGGTATGACCTTCTCGGGCGGCTTGATCGACCTTTTGTTGTTCGGTGTCTTTCAAGGTAACGCCAAGACAAACTGGGTAATGATCCCCGTAGTCGGCATCGTTTATTTTATTGTTTATTTTCTGCTGTTCCGTTTTCTCATTCGAAAGCGCAACTATGCAACACCGGGGCGCGAAGCCGAGGGTGAGGAGGTACGTCTTTACACGCGGGCAGATTATAATGAAAAGAAAAGCGGAGGCACCAAAAAGGCGACTGATCATCATGTGTCCGAGCTGATCGTACAAGGGTTGGGCGGCAAAGAAAACATCGTCAGTCTGGACTGCTGTGCGACAAGATTGCGAGTCAGTGTCAAGGACAGCGATCTGGTGCTGGATTCGCTTCTCAAGGAGAGCGGCGCGGCGGGCATGATACGCAAGGGCGGCGGTGTGCAGGTGGTGTATGGGCCGCAGGTGGCGGTGATCAAGAGTGAGGTGGAGGAGTATTTGGGGGAGGTTTAGGGGGAGTTTCAGCGGCTTCTCCTCGGGCCTCACCCTGCGCGACCTTGTCGCGCGCGTTCGGTGTTTGGTTTTTATGTTCATTCTTTGCCACGCGGCAAAGAACGAACCAAGAAAACGCGCCAAAGGGCCTAATGCCCTTTGGATTCCCGTAACGCGCAAACGTCGCTACGTTTCACTCCGCTCATATTTGCGCAAAGGCAAGCGTCTTCAGCTTTTGCGTTGGCGTTTTAAAGAAAAACGCCAACACGAAAGACGCACGCGACGGGCAGAGGCCAATTCGTTTGCTATCTGCAACGCACTCCTGTTCAACTAAATTTCAAGCAAAATGATTTTGCTTCCTTTGCCTGCCGCGCGTGGTGGCTATGCGGTGAGAGATGCATAGGATCGAAGATGTCTTTCTCCCCAGCTTGCCTTGTAGCACGGCACGGAGGCAGTTTCCAAAGGCGGCAGCCTTTGGTTCGCTTTCTTGGTTCGTTCTTTCTCGAACGAGAAAGAATGAACACAAAAAGCCGGTACAGATCAGCGCGCGGCAAAGCCGCGCAGTATGATCGTCCGTAGAAGTAGTTGTATGAACAACCAACCTCCCCCAACACAAAACGGGAACTCTTTACGAGTTCCCGTTTTGTTCTATTCCATTTATCTCTGCACTCTGCCGCTCGCGTTACCGCCCGCCAAAGATTTGACCTCGTCAACACTCACCATGTTGTAGTCGCCCTCGATCGAATGCTTCAAGCAGCTTGCCGCAACGGCAAACTCGATCGAATCCTGCGTCGAGTAACCCATCAGCTGGGAGTAGATCAGACCGCCGCCAAAGCTGTCACCACCACCGACACGGTCAACAATATGCATATGATACGACTTGGAGAAGCAGTAGTTCTCACCATCGTACAGCATACCTGCCCAGTCGTTGTCGTTGGCGCTGATGGAAGAACGAAGCGTAATGGCAACCTTCTTGAAACCAAACTTGTCCATCAGCTGTCTTGCCACGCTCTTGTAACCCTCGTGGTTGACCTTGCCCGCGTTGATATCGGTGTTTTCTGCGTCAATGCCAAATACGTCGTGCGCATCCTCCTCGTTGGAGATGCAAACGTCAACGTAGGGCATAAGCTCGGTCATGGTCGCACGAGCCTGCTCGCGCGTCCACAGCTTTTTTCGGTAGTTGAGGTCGCAGGACACGGTGATGCCTCTTTCCTTGGCCGCCTTACAAGCATCCAGACAAATGGAAGCAACCGTGGGGTTCAGTGCAGGCGTAATTCCCGTGAAGTGGAACCAATCCACGCCCTCAAAAATCGTGTTCCAATCAAAATCGGACGGCTGAGCTGTCCAAATGGAAGAATACGCGCGGTCGTAAATGACCTTGGAAGGACGCTGGCTGGCACCCTTTTCCAGATAGTAGATACCGACGCGATCGCCGCCGCGGACGATCTTAGAGGTATCAACGCCATACTTGCGCAGAGAATTGACGGCCATCTGACCGATCTCGTGCTTGGGCAGCTTGGTGACGAACGCGGCATCCAGACCGTAATTGGCAAGAGAGACTGCCACGTTGGCCTCGCCGCCGCCAAAGGTGGCGCCAAAGCTTTCAGACTGAACGAAGCGGTTATAGCCCTCGGGGGCAAGACGGAGCATCAGCTCACCAAACGTTACAACTTTTTTCATATTATGTATCTACCTTTCTGCGGATGGACCGCGGCAAAAATTTCATCGACAACATTATAACAGATATTTGCCGTTTTGTCATCTGTTTTTTTGCATTTTCCAAAAATTATCCGAGCAATTGCTCCAGTTTTTCGACTGCAAGATCGACCGCGCGTTGGGTCGTCGCTACTCTGCCAAGCTTGATGGTCTGCATCAACGCCTCGTTGTCGGGATCATCCGCAAGCGCGTCCTTTGCTTGCTCAAGCAACGCATCAAGTGCGGTGCGATCGGCTGCAAACTTGCCTCTGGAGAGGGTGATATCGTCCACCTTGAAGGTGATGGTCTCGTCCAAATGGCGCCAGAAAATGCGCAGGTAATTGAGCGTGTGGAACTCATCGATCTTAGCCTTGGCCGCCGCACTGATGGGAACGACGACGTGGTTCCAGCCCTGCTTCAGCGAGAGCGAATTGAGACCGTAGGCGATCTCGATCTTGTCAACCTGCTGGGAAATTTCAAAATCACTGCCCGAGGGAAGGTCGATGGGGTAATCGACATAGATCCAGACCTCCAGATACCAGTCTGTCCAGTCGTCGGGCAACTCGATGCCGTACGCCGCCGAATCGCGAATGAAATTGACACGCAGATCTCCCGTGCCCGTGGTGGTAAAGCAGCCCTCGCCCCACAAATGCGTCGTGTTATCCACGCCCGCACTCTGTCCATTGAGCGCCCACGGTCCCTTTTGATCGCAGGTGTCAATGACGATATACTCATCCGACACCTCATTGACGGACACGAGAGTGCTCAGTCCCTCACGCAGGGACTGCATAGTCGCAAGACAATCGCCAAGACCTGCCTTGTTGTCCGTAACGAGATCCTTTGCGGCAGAGATCGCCTCTGTGTATTGGGCATAGCTGGTCTGCTCGTAGGCATCCTCGTCCTCCAGGCGGTAGTCCTCGATACAACGGATCTGCGCATCGAGCAGGACTCGGCCGTCGACCTGGTCGCCAAGAAGATTGGCCAATTCCTTTGAGAGAACCTCGGCCGCTAAAATATGCGACTGAACAGTGGGGTGACCGTGCACGCCCACACCGTTTTGTGTCTTGTTCTGCAAGGGGAGCATCACGAAATGTACGTCCTCATCGCCCTCGTCGTTGATGTTTTTGACTGCGCCGCGAATGGCCGCCGCCCGACCTTGATCCATCATGCCGTACGCCCAGACGATAATCGCATCGGGGTTGTATTCGCGCACCATGCGGATAAATTCGACTGCTTGCGCCTTCATCTGATCGGACGTGACCTGTGTGCCGTCGATGGTCGCGCCCGAGTCGTTCGTGCCCAGATTGATAACCACAACGTCGCTCGGTTCAGCTTCAAAATCCCACGCATCAGTGCAATTCTGATATCGCGGCAACGCGGCGGTCTTGGGGTAATCGTCAAATATGCTGTCCTTGTTTGAGCCCGTGATATAGCAGATTCCGCTGCGCGAGATCACGTGAACGTCCGCGCCCAGCGCCTTGCCCGTCAGCGCGGCGTAGGTCATGGTGCCGTCCTGGGTGGGAGTGGTGAAAATGTCACCGCTGCCATCGGTGACCATATTGCCAAAACCGCCCGTGATGGAATCGCCAATAAATTCGATCTGCAAACGGGGCTCTTCGGGCGCTTCGGTAATAAAGCATCCGTTATTTATTTCCAGCTCACACACACCGATGGTGGCCGATTCGCCGTAAATAGCCTCGTTTCTCTTGCGAACCTCAATCGTGTGCATGCCATTGTCAAGACCGTCGACGAGAGTATACGTGCCGTTCTTGGTCACGCAAACGGTATTGGCAGGCGCCAGTTCACCGTCCACGTAGACGTTCAAAAAGCCGTAGAAGGATGGATTGGTCGTGCTGGTAGTCAGCTTGGCCGACACGCCCGTGCCCTCAAAGCGAAGAGAAAAACCCGAATAGGTCCAGAACAGCTGGAGCGTTGAGCCGTCCATATAGGTTCGGCCGTGCAGCGTCAGAAAGTCGGTGACCTTGTCTTGTCGGTCGGCCCATCGATCGATCACGCCGCCGCAATCGGGACCGTCGTCCTCGGGTGGGGCAGGAGGGTTATCGTCTGCGGGCGGGGCGTCGGGTGTCGGTTTGCAGGCCGTCAGAGGAACGGCAAGCAAAACAAAAGAAAGGAAAAGCGCGATGGTACGAAGCAGCTGTTTCATGGCGGGTGCTCCTTTCGGATCAAATGATTACATTTTTATTATAGCATGGCGGGGCAAGCGTTGTCAATCCCCGACGTAGGATGAATAAATATCCCCCCGTAAATGTACCACTATGGCGGGGTTTTCGTTGTACAAAAAGGGAAGCCTTGATCGGCTTCCCATATATTCATTTTCCACTCGTTCCTTCGCTGATGTGAAGCGTCAGCCAATCTCCTCGAACCGTATAATACAATACGACACGGATCGTATCGGTATACTCTGCTTTATACTCAGTTTTTTCACCGTAATATTCGACCAGCTCAAACGTGATCGAGCCGCTCGTATTCTTTGCAGGAAAGGTGATGCTTACCATGTCGTGATAGGTTGGATACAGCACATCATAGCCGAGTAAAGGTTGCTCCACAGTAGCCAAATACAGTGGGTTCGTGGTAAATTCCTCATATTCCCACACGGCCGCATCCGCTTGCTTTCCGACGGTACAGCCTTTGGCGCTGACGGTCAGATGGGCATAATCGCTGGAATCACGTATATTTTTACGTTGACTTGACCCAATACCGACGGCAAAGGAAACCGTCCGATCCATGCCGAGTGTGATCCCAAGCTCCTTTTCGTTATCAATGACCCGCATCTCCTGCGGCACCGATACGTCAAGGGCAATGGAATTGCTGTAGTGAGGACCGACACGGGATTTGGCGTAAAAAGAGGGAATCCGCTCCGGGGCCAATCCAAGCACGAGCATCAATGCCGCGAACAATACGATCCAAACGGCCGCGATCAACGAAATCAGCCGCCAATGGCGGGGATAGCCTCGTTCAAAAGAGCAGGAAAACCACAGTCCCAGAAACAGCAAGGCCAGCGGAAGCAGCACGCCAAGCAGGATCGCCCACATCGGCCCCGCGCTCAGACGATAGGACGAATGCGAGGAATTGGCAAACATAAGAAGTGTTCCCATCGTACCGCATAAAGCGAACAGCGAAATGCTGATCCATTTGAATATCTTGTTTTTCATTCGCGTTTCCTCCTTACGGCAGATTGAGCTTGCGCTCCATAATGTCCAGCGTAACGAAATGCAACAAGGCCGACAACGCCGCGACAATGACGGTAAACAAGATCAAAAACAGCAAAACCGCCAAATGCTTGAAGTCCTCGGAGGCATAGCGCAGCAGTTCTTTGACGCCCTCACTGATATTCGGAATCGCACACCGCAGGAGAATGGCTAAAATCGTACTAAGCACACCCGTCAGAGCATAGTAAACGCCGACGGCGATCAGCAGTCTTACTCGCTTGGCAATGACAGATCCGACCGTGATGCAAAACTGAATCATGCCGATCTGGAACAGCGTAGCCACAAACAAAATAGCAAAGATCTGCGGAATATAGGCGATCAGCCACGCGCCCATGCTGCTCCACATATTTTTAAACAGATCTCCAATCAGTTCAAATAGCAAAGGACTGAAGAAATGTCCGCTTTTTCCCTCGGGAACGATCAAAAAATAGATGACAACGCTTACGGTGAGCAGCAACGCCTGTGCGCACGACCAGATCAACGCGTTGATCGTCTTGGACAGCAGTAGCTGCTTACGGCTGACAGGAAGCGTAAAGGTCAGATAGCCCTCGTCGCTGAACAGATTTTTATAATAACGCCAGTAAGTCAAAAAGAGGGTAACCCACATAGAAGAATAGATCAAAAAGATGCATCCCACCGAAATGAGAATACCAAGCAGCTGAAACAGCGAAAAGGAATGGTTCTCCATCAAATAGATGGTCGCGCGCAGCACAGAGGCGCCAAACAAGGAGAGGACCAACACGCTGATGGCAACGAACCACCAAATACGCACGACGCTTTTGATATCATATTTTAATAGCTTGCGTAGCATCTGAACACCTCCTTAAATAGCTCATTGAGCGATTTCCCATGCTCGGCGCGAACGTCGTCTGCCACCCCAGACAAAAGGATCTGACCGTCGTTGCCCAAGAACGCGAACTCGTCCAGCACAGGCTCGATATCATGAATGAGGTGGGTAGTGATGATGACGGTCGCTTCGGGATTATAACTGCCGATGATGGTCTGCAAAATATAGTCGCGCGCAGCTGGGTCAACGCCCGCGATGGGCTCATCAAGAAGATACAGCTTGGCGCGGCGGGCCATGACCATGATCAGCTGCACCTTTTCCTTGGTTCCCTTGGATAGTGTGCGCAAGCGAGCCGTCGCATCAATATTCAGATCAAGAAGCATTTTTCTTGCCAGATCGGCATCGAAATCGGCATAAAAATCGCAGAAATAGTTGATCAACTCGTCCACGCGCATACTGTTATTGCAGTAAGTGCGCTCGGGCAGGTAGGAAATATAGGCGTTGGTTCGTTCGCTTCGCGGCTCACCGCAGACAAAAATCTCGCCGCTATCGGGCACAAGAATACCGCAGACGAGCTTGATCAGCGTGGATTTGCCACAGCCGTTGGGCCCAAGCAGACCGACGATCTTACCGCCCGAGAAGGAGCAGTTGAGGTTATTGAGTACCATTTTATCGCCTTTGTAGCTTTTACAAAGATTGGTGCAGGTCAAAACGGGTGTGCTCATGCGTTTTCGTCCTCCTTTTGGATGTATTGGATCAGCTCTTGCTTGGAAATTCCCAGCTCGTTTGCTTGTCGGAGCCAATTTCGCACGCTATCGCGGCGGATTCTCTCGCGGGCGGCCTCCAAAACGCAAACGTCCGAGGTGACAAATCGCCCGATGGTTCCCTTGGCGTACAAAAGACCTTCTTCCTCAAGGCAAGTCAGCGCCTTTTGCATGGTATTGGGGTTGACGGCCGCCTGTGTGGCAAGGTGGCGAACGGAGGGAATTTGGCTATCGGGGGGATACAGACCCTTCAAGATATCCCCGCGCAGGCGGTTGGCGATTTGGACAAAGACCGCTTCTTGGGAATTGAATTGCCAGGCCATGGGGTGTTCTCCTTTCTTTGTATTACTGTACTAATACAATAATACAGTATATTTGGGGATTTGTCAATAGGGGGAAGGAGGTTTTTGAAAAAATAGTTGACTCGGATGAGAAAAGTATAAAATTGCTACATCTTCTCCTTTTGACGCTCACACTGTGCTTCGCACGCGTTCGCTATGTCGGCTTTTGATGCTACTTCTTGGCCTTCCCCAAGAAGTAGCCAAGAAAGGAACCAAGGGGGCTAATACCCCTTGGATTCCCGCAACGCGAAAAGCCGTTCCGCTGTCACTCCACTCATTTTTTCGCGAAGGTAAGCATCTTCAGATTTTGCGTTGGCGTTTTCAATAAAAACGCCAACACGGAAGTCGCGCGCAAGTGCGAAAGCAAAAACTTTTGCCAACTGCTACGCACCCTTTGTAAACTAAATTTCAAGCAAAACGCTTTCGCCCCCTTCGCCTGCCGCGCGTGGTAGCAAAATGGCGGGCGATGCATTGGATCAAATATGTCTTTCCTCGATTTCTCTTTGTAGCGCGGCACGGAAAGGGGGTGCCCAGGGGGAACGCCTGGGCGCGCTTCTTCCGCCACTTCTTGCCGCGCAGCAAGAAGTGGCATAATCAGTCGAACAGCGAGCGCGTGCGAAGCACAGTGTGAGCGTCAAAAGGAGAAGTTGCTCAAAATTCAACTAAACCCCACCCTCTCCCGCATTCCCCCTTGCATTTTACTCCCAATTGTGCTAAAATATAATATATCTCTTTCCAAAAAGGAGTTTCACCATGCGAAACGCTCAGCTCGCTGACCTTTTGCGCCCCAAAACCTTTGACGAGATCGTCGGACAGGATCACCTGTTTGGACAGCGCGGTGTCATTCGCCGCATGGTCGAGGGCGGACGCATCACCAATATGATATTCTACGGCCCTCCCGGCATCGGCAAGACCACCGCCGCCGAGATCATCGCCGCACAGTCGGGCATGCTGTTCCGCCGATTGAACGCCACATCCGCCTCGCTTGCCGACGTCAAGCAGGTACTTGCCGAGACCAACAACGTCTTCGGTGCAGGAGGCGTGCTGTTGTATCTGGATGAGATCCAGTATTTCAACCGCAAGCAGCAGCAATCTCTGCTCGAATATATGGAGGATGGGCGCGTTACGCTCATTTCCTCTACCACCGAAAATCCTCATTTTTACGTCTATAATGCCATTTTGTCCCGTGCGAGCCTGTTTGAATTCAAGCCCGTCGCACCCAAGGCCGTCGTACCTGCCTTGCGCCGCGCGTTGGACTATCTCAACGAGGAAGCAGCAACACAAAAGACCGCCTCGGATGAGCTGCTTGAGAAGATCGGCCGCGCCACAGGCGGTGACGTTCGTCGCGCCATTGGACTGCTGGAAAACACCTTTTTCGCCGCCGACGGTGAGTTGAGCGAGCAGGATATGCTGTCCTTTTCCACCTCCGTGGGCAATTTTAACGACGATACCCACTATGACCTGCTTTCCTGTCTGCAAAAATCCATTCGTGGATCCGATCCCGATGCCACTGCCTTTTATGTGGCCAAGCTGGTTGCCGCAGGCGAGTTGCTTGCGCTTTGCCGCCGTCTCCAGGTCATTGCCTCGGAGGATATCGGACTTGCCTATCCCCAGGCAGCTATGATCACCCGCGCCTGCTGTGAATCGGCCGTTGAGCTGGGGCTGCCCGAAGGACGCATCCCGCTCATTCATGCGGCGATACTGTTGGCAACCTCGCCCAAGTCCAACAGCGCCTATCTGGCGTTGGATGCCGCGGCGCAGGACATCGCTGACGGCAAGGGAGGCATCATTCCGTCTCATTTGCAATCTCCCCTGTTCAAGGGCTACCGCTACCCTCACGATTACCCCGATCATTACGTCCCCCAGCAATACCTGCCCGATGACCTGCGCGGTGCACGCTATTATAAGCCTGCCCCCAACAAGCAGGAAATGGCGGCCGCGGCGTACTGGGAGGCCGTGCACGAGCGAGCCAAAAAGAAGTGATTTTGCCGTAAGAAAGGAACCAACATGATCTATTTTTCCGAATCGCCCACCCGCAAAAATCATATGGCCGCTGTGCTGGCCTTGCTCTGCGGACTTGCCGGCATCGCCACCTTTGCCTGCGCGAATTTCATCGACTATGGTGCCATTCTTCAGACGATCGGCATTGTGTTTTTGATGATCGCCGTTATCCTGCTCAGCCGCGCGCTGGTCAAATATACCTATTGTCTGCAAAAGGCAGATGCGGACGGACTGGACGAGCTGGCCGTGATCGAGCAACGGGGACAAAAGCGCACGACGGTCTGTCGGTTGCTTTTGAGCGATCTGAAGCAAACAGACGTATGCACCGCCAAAACAGAAAAAGTGCTTCGCCGCACCTATCACGCCGATCGCATCCACTCCTATTGCCTCGATCTATTTCCCAACCGTGTGGTATATCTCTTGTTTGAAGAGGATGGGAAAAGGATCGTGCTCCGATTGCAAGCGAGCGAACCGTTTATGGATATGCTGGAGCGTCTGATATCAGAATAACACGCAAAAAGGACGCCGATCGGCGTCCTTTTCGTTTGTTTTTCTGAGTTGATTGGATGCTTGTTTTTCTTATTTGAACATATAGATAAAAAACAGCTTGCCGGTGAATTGATCGTATTCTTTCATGCTTAAAATTTCGGTCTTTTCACCTATTTTTTCAAGAAGCAGCTTCGCAGCAGGAGATTTCCAACTCTTTCTGGGAGAGCAAAAAACAAATGATTTTCCATCAACAATGCATTGAAGCCACAGATTTCCGCTTCCAATGCCAAACTCCGCTCTTTGGAAAGAAGAAAAGGGAATTTCCTTTTGGAACACATTGAGCTTATCATTTGTGCAAACCAAACAATCGTCTTTAATCTCCGCGATATATCCGGTAAACGCAGTAACCGTAGGCAAAATACCGCCGCCCTCTCCAAGGACCATATCAAAAACCTTGTTCTCGTCCAAATTGTTTTGTTCGCAATACTGTTTCAGAGTCATAATAACTTCTCCTTTGTGATTGAATGATTCGACAGCATACATTCTACTGCCTTTCTGTATTGATTATATCATGTTTTATTAAAAAAGTAAAGTGGTGGTGGATATTTTCCTCTAAGGACTGCCGACAAATACAAAACGCACCGCCGATTACTCTGTTGTTCTTAACGGAGAAATGACGGGCACAAAAACTTCGGCAGAGAACTTGTTTTCTCTGCCGATTTGTGGTATAATGGGGATAATGAAAAAGCCTCTCCCTTGGGGAGAGGTGGCGGCGAAGCCGACGGAGAGGGTTAGATGATGGATTGAAATGCCCTCTCACCCGCTATCGCGGGAGCTCTCCCAAAGGGAGAGCCTTTGGATGTGCGCCACTGTAGGGGTATGGGCTTTGCCCGCAGCCCGCGTTGCAAGCAACGCCGTAATACAAAGCCGAAACTGGCGATAAACC
>JAFVZV010000117.1 GCA_017507985.1 Clostridia bacterium | reverse complement strand
CATGGAAGCCGCATGGTTGTCGTTACCGGTCAGGGTAACGGCAGCAGCCAGTCTCTTATCCTCACCGATCTCGGTGATCTTCAGACCTTCATGCCAGCCATCAACGCCGGCACTCTTGCCGACCTTGATTTCGGTCTTAGCGCCATCCCAAACAACGATCTCAGTGAGACCAGCCGAGGGAACCTGAGGATTTGCGGGGGTCTCAGGCTCAACCTTCTCAGCAGGAGTCTCGGTGCCATCGCTGAAACCGAAGTTGTCGATAGCGACAACAAACTCCTGAGGCCATGCAGCACCGTCAGCAGCAAACAAGCGGACGAAGTTCCACTTGGTTGCGTCAAAGGTACCCGTGACTGCGAAAGAAGAGAGCGGGAACTTAACATGGTTCCAACCGGTCTTCAGCGCAGACAAATCGTCCCAGAGGAACTGACTTTCATTGCCATCATCTTCTTTGCTAATGGAGGTGAGCTCCAGAGCAAAGTGATTAACGCCGGCAAAAGCGGCAATGTCGCTCACATACAGGTCAAACTCAACGTAAGAGAACTTCGTCAGATCCACAGTCTCGCTTGCGAAATAGTGGAAACGAAGATCCGTTGCAGGTTTGCCTGCTGCAATCGTCATACCGGCAGCCTTCTGACCGTCGAGTTCCATAAGGGAAATTTCAGCCTTATGGTTACGCCAGCCGTTTTGGCTTGCACCATCTTTACTCTGATCGGGGTTAATGTCTTCGCCATTAGATACCAGAACAGAGTGAACTTCTTCAGCGCTGATGCTTACGATCATGGTAGCAACCATGGAAAGTACCATCAATACCGCCAAAAAAGCCGATAAAAACTTTTTCATGATAAAAAAGCCTCCTTATAAAATTCGCCATATGCTCAAGATATGGTGGTTGATTAAAGTATAGCACCTGTGTGTCAAATTGTCAAGAAAATTTCACATCGTTCTGTACGATTTGTGCCGTTTGCGCAAATTTGGCGTGTCGGTTTTGTGCATAAAGAATAGGCGATCTGACGTTTTTTGGCGAACCGTGTTAAAAATGTGTCAATGAATTGAATAATGAAAAAAAGAGGCAAAAAAACGAGGCTCACAAGGGGGCAAAAGCCGCCTTGTAAGCCTCATGCTTTAATATATTAATTATGCCTTACCGACAGAACCGAACAGCTCCATCTTTTCCTTGACAGTCGCCTTGATGGCCTCGTAGCCTGGAGCGAGCACCTTGCGGGGGTCAAAGCCCTTGCCGACGAGATCCTTGCCCGCCTCGATATACGCACGCGTTGCGGCAGTGAAGGACAGCTGGCACTCGGTATTGACGTTGATCTTGGAAACGCCCAGGCTGATGGCCTTTTGGATCATGTCCGCGGGGATGCCCGTACCGCCGTGCAGAACGAGAGGCATCTCGCCCGTCAACTGCTGAACGGCGTCCAGTGTTTCAAAGGACAGGCCCTTCCAGTTTTCGGGGTACTTGCCGTGAATGTTACCGATACCGGCCGCCAGCATGTCAACGCCCAGATCAGCAATCTTCTTGCACTCCTCGGGGTCAGCACACTCGCCCATACCGACAACGCCGTCTTCCTCGCCGCCGATCGAGCCGACCTCAGCTTCAATAGACAGACCCAGCGCGTGAGCTACGTTGACTAGCTCCTGCGTTTTGGCGATGTTTTCCTCGATGGGATAATGCGAGCCGTCGAACATGATGGACGAGAAGCCCGCCTTGATGCACTTGTAGCAATCCTCGTAGGTGCCGTGGTCGAGGTGGATGGCCACGGGAACGGTGATATTCAAGGACTCGACCATGGCCTTGACCATGTCAGCGACGACCTTGAAGCCGCCCATATACTTGCCTGCGCCCGCAGACACGCCGAGAATGACGGGAGAATTGCACTCCTGTGCTGTGGTGAGCACCGCCTTGGTCCACTCGAGGTTGTTGATATTGAACTGGCCGACGGCATAATGACCCGCCTTGGCCTTTTTGAGCATTTCTGCTGCAGATACTAACATTGGATTTTTCCTCCATTCAAAAACTATCGCCTTATTATACCAAATTGTTCTTTTTTTGTCAAGGGCTGTACACGCTTTTCTGTCTTTAGTTTTCCCCATTAACATCCAAATATAATCAAAGCAAAAGGAAGGGCGCAAAAGCAATTCCCTTCCTTTTTATTATATATGGCATCAATCAAGCTCAACAGTTCCGTCCGAGCAGACGACCGTGCAGTCTGCAAGCTCCAGATCCCACATCATGCCCTTAGGCAGCTTATTCCATTGCTCAACCGTTCCCTCGTAGTGAATCGTCGTAAGCGCCGAGCACCCGGCAAACGCGGCCTCATCGATGGCCTCAACCTTGGCGGGGATAGTAATCTCCTTGAGAGCCGAGCAACCGTCCAACATACGGCGACCAAGCAAAACGATCTCCTCGGGCAGTCGCACCGAGGTCAGCGAGGTGCACCCCTTAAAGGTACTCTCACCGATCATGCGAACATCCTCTTCAGGCTTTTCAAACTCTTGCGTATTGTCTGCTACGCTGACCGTTGTAAGCGACGAGCAAAGCTCAAAGGCGCGAGCACCGACGTAAAATGCGCTTCCCGGAATACTGACCGTTTCCAAGCGCACACACCCGCGGAAAGCATAGTCCTGAATGGCACGAATTCCCTCTTGGATCGTAACGCTGGTGAGCGTGACACAGTTATAGAATGCGCCGTTTCCAATCATGGTAACCGGCTTTCCCTTGTAGGTCGAAGGAATGACGATATCCGTTTTCG
Organism: Clostridia bacterium; assembly: GCA_017507985.1. Taxonomy (GTDB): domain Bacteria; phylum Bacillota; class Clostridia; order Oscillospirales; family CAG-272; genus SIG644. The sequence goes on along the minus strand of JAFVZV010000117.1, from coordinate 10,710 downwards.
CCGCACTGCCAATGCCGGTGCAGATATAGCTTTCGCCGTCCGAGCTAAGCTCGTACGCCAGACCGGCAGTCCCTTGGAGCGCCGTGCCATCTTCGCCCGATTGCTCTGAGGCAAAGACCGAGCAGCTTGCCAAAGCAAGGCAAAGCAACACAGCCAGCAGAATCGGTAACATTCTATTTTTGAACATAACAGTATTTCCTTCCAAATGTATTATCGTCTCGCGGCGGATGCACCGCACGCGTATTTTTCAAATATTTATTTTATTATAGCATCAACTCACATAAAATGCAAGTGTTTTTTCAATGAAGATAGTGACAGAGGAATGAATTTTGTGGTTTTTGCGAACGGATATGGATTTCGAGCTACTTTTGCTTTTGACGCACGCATAGCTCCGCGCCGCGTATCAGAAAACAGCAGCCCGTTTTTTCACAAAAACGCACGAGGATCATTGAGATCCCCGCGCGTTTATCTCACTTTTTCATAACTGCCAACGCGCACCAGTCGTTATCAACCGCGCGCTCAACAACCCGAAGTCCATTTGCCTCCAACGCCTCGACCACGTCACCGCTGCGTTCCAGAATGATTCCCGAAACCAACAGCACCGTACCTGCGTGCATCAGTGAACCAACGTCGGGTGCCATGCGGATGATAATATCCGCCACAATATTCGCCGTGATCAGATCGTATGCATACGAGCGATCCACATCGCGAAGCAGGTCGGACACCTCGCACGTTACGTTGGTCAGACCGCTGTCCTTGATATTATCGTTCGCCACGCGCACCGCCACAGGGTCAATATCATATGCACGGCACTGCCCTGCCCCCAGCTTGGAGGCACAAATGGCCAAAATTCCGCTTCCGCATCCCACATCCAGCATACGGCATCCCGGCTTGGTATACTTCTCAAGTAGCCCGATCACCAGGCGGGTGGTCTCATGCGAGCCCGTACCAAACGCCATACCGGGATCCATACGAACCACGATCTCGCCCGGCTTCTCGTCATAACGCTCCCACGCGGGGACGATGACCATACGCTCGCCAATATGGAGCGGCTTGTAATACGCCTTCCATGCGTTTGCCCAGTCCTCCTCGTTGACGCCGTTGAGACTGATCGTTGCACGATCGGCAAGTCCTGAAAGCGCCAGTCGATCACGCAAAAATGCCAGCTCGTCATTGCAAGGACGCTCGCCGGGAATGTAAACCGACACCGACGCAATGGTCTTATCGGCGTTGAGGATGGACTCATCGATCAAATCGCCATAGCAGCTTTTAAGGTCGATATCGCTGTAATCCTCAATTTGCAGTTGATTGCTGATCATACTCATGATGGCAACAAGAGCATCAAGATGCTCCAGCGGAACCGTTACCTTGATTTGCGTCCATTCCTGAAACTCACTTCGGTCCTCACAGCAATAGTCTTTATCCAAGCTCATCGAAATTCTCCTTTTATGGCTTATTTTTTATCGAAAATGCGTTTGAAAAAGCCCGACTTTTTGCTGTAGTTGCTTTCACCGCAGCTGTCTGCAAACGCCCGCATTGCATCGCGTTGCTTCTCGTTGAGCCCACGTGGGATCTCCACGTTGACCACAAAAATCAAATCGCCTCGTTTGTTCTGCGCGCGCGGAATAGTAATTCCTTTGCCACGCACAGTAAACGACGTTCCCGATTGCGTTCCCTCGGGGATCGTATACGTGAATTTTCCTTCCAGCGAAGGTACGCTGATATCCGCTCCCAGCGTCGCCTCGGCAACCGTGATGGGAACCTCGCAATAAATATTGAAGCCGTCGCGTTCAAAGACGGCATGGTTGCGAACCGAAACAGTGATGATCAAATCTCCTGCTGGGCCGCCGTTTTTGCCGTCACAACCCATACCGCGCAAAGCGATTCTCTCGCCATTGTCAATACCGGCAGGAATGTTGACCGTCAGCTTTTTGTTCTCGCGTTGTGTTCCTGCCCCACGGCACTTGCCGCACATTTCTTTGATGATCTTGCCCGTTCCGCGGCAACGGTCGCACACACCCGTCGACTGGAAGGACATGCCGCCCAAACGCTGAACAACCACCTTTTGTCCACTGCCGTGACAATCGGGACAGCTTTCCGGCGTTGTGCTGTTCGCCGCACCCGTACCGTTACAATCGGGACACTTGGCGATGCGGGTATAGGTGATCTCCTTTTTGGTACCAAACGCCGCTTCTTCAAACGTCACCGTCAAGCGAAGCGAAATATCCTCGCCGCGCGTCGGTGCGTTGGGATTGCGGCGGCGGGACGAACCGCCTCCAAAGCCACCGCCAAAAAACGAGCCGAAAATGTCACCGATATCTCCAAAATCGCCAAAACCGGAGAACCCGCCAAAGCCTCCGCCTGCGCCGCCCATAGAAGGATCAAAGGCCGCGTGACCGTATTGGTCATACTTGGCTTTTTTGTCCGCGTCGGACAAAACGCCGTAGGCCTCGTTGACTTCTTTGAACTTTTCCTCAGCCGCTTTGTCACCGGGATTCATATCCGGGTGATACTTTTTGGCCAGGTTTCGATATGCCTTTTTTATTGTCGCGTCATCGGCGCTCTTATCAACGCCTAAGACCTCGTAATAATCTCTTTTATCTGCCATAATAAACCTCTGTTTGCTCTTGATTGCTGTGGATATCCACACGCCCGAAGCATTCGAACGCATGGATGCACACAGCATACATACACCCTTGCGGGAAAGGGCAGTTTGCCCTTTCCCGCAGATGTTTGATTACGCATTAGTTGCTGTGATCTTCAAAATTTGCATCGTAGTAGGTGCCATCGCCACCCTGCTGCGCGCCGCCCTGGTCAGCCTGTGCGCCGCCCTGAGCCTTGTACAACTTTTCAGATACGGCATAGAAAGCCTTTTCCAACGCCTCGGTATCTGCCTTGATCGCCTCAGTGTTGTCCGTCTTGACTGTTTCCTTGAGCTTCTCAATAGCGGCCTTGACCTCGGTCAGATCGGTCTCGGCAACCTTGTCTCCGATATCAGCGAGCGTCTTTTCGCTCTGGAAGATCATGGACTCGGCGCGGTTCTTGGTATCGACCGCTTCCTTCTGCTTTTTATCCTGCTCGGCGAACATTTCGGCATCGCGGACAGCCTTATCGATATCCTCCTTGCTCATGTTGGTCGAGGAGGTGATGGTGATGTGCTGTTCCTTGCCGGTGCCCTTATCCAGTGCGGTTACGTTAACGATACCGTTGGCATCGATATCAAAGGTAACCTCGATCTGGGGTACACCGCGAGGAGCGGGAGCGATTCCGTCGAGCGCAAAGCGGCCCAACGTGGTGTTGCCGGCGGCCATTTCACGCTCACCCTGCAGCACGTGGATCTCAACCGATGTCTGACCGTCAGCGGCGGTCGAGTAGACCTGACTCTTCTTTACGGGGATAGTCGTGTTGCGGTCGATAATCTTGTTGAAGACACCGCCCAGCGTTTCGATACCCAGAGACAGGGGCGTTACGTCAAGCAGTAGCAGATCCTTAACGTCGCCACCCAGGACACCGCCCTGAATTGCCGCACCGATAGCTACACACTCATCGGGGTTGATTCCCTTAAAGGGCTCTTTGCCGATGAACTTCTTAACAGCATCCTGTACCGCGGGGATACGAGTCGAACCACCGACCAGCAGTACCTTATCGATCTCGCTGACCTTCAGACCGGCATCCGCCAGTGCTTTTTTGGTGGGACTCATGGTTCTCTCAACCAGATCTGCCGTGATGCGATCAAATTCCGCACGGCTCAATGTTGCCTCAAAGTGGAGAGGACCGTCTGCCGTCGCGGTAATGAAGGGCAGATTGATGCTGGCCGAGGTCATACCCGACAGCTCGATCTTGGCCTTTTCAGCCGCATCCTTCAAGCGCTGCATGACCATCTTGTCCTTGCGCAGGTCAATGCCGTTTTCCTTCATGAACTGGTTAGCCATCCAGTCGATCACGCGCTGGTCGAAATCATCGCCGCCCAGCATGGTGTCGCCGTTGGTTGCCAGCACCTGGAAGACGCCGTCCGAGATCTCAAGCAAAGATACGTCAAACGTACCGCCGCCCAGGTCAAAGACCATGATCTTCTGATTGTCTTCCTTGTCCATACCGTAAGCCAGAGCGGCTGCGGTAGGCTCGTTGATGATTCTCTTGACCTCAAGACCGGCGATCTTACCTGCGTCCTTGGTTGCCTGACGCTGTGCGTCCGAGAAGTAAGCGGGAACGGTGATAACCGCCTCGGTCACCTTGGTGCCGAGATATGCTTCCGCATCTGCCTTGAGCTTTTGCAGAACCATTGCCGAAATCTCCTGAGGCGTCAGCGCCTTGCCGTCAATGGTGACCTTGTAATCAGAGCCCATGTGACGCTTGATACTCATAACGGTGCGGTCGGGGTTGGTGATGGCCTGACGCTTTGCGACCTGGCCGATCATTCTCTCACCCGTCTTGGAAAAGCCGACGACGGAGGGCGTCGTTCTCGCGCCTTCGGGATTGGGGATAACGATAGGCTCGGAGCCCTCGTATACTGCGACGCAAGAGTTGGTCGTACCCAAGTCAATACCAATAATTTTTCCCATAATAATGTTCCTCCTGAATTCTACATTTAATTATATACAAAGTAATTTCAATTTGCGACTGTGACCATTGCGTAACGAAGTACGCGATCACCGCGCTTGTAGCCCTTTTGCAGTACGTCGGCCACGACGTTTTCGCCCAGAGATTCGTCCTCAACGTGCATCACGGCGTTGTGAAGCTCGGGATCAAACGGCTGACCCTTAGCATCAATTTCCTCAATGCCCATGCTTGCCAGTGCCTCGGCAAATCCCTTTTGCATCATCTCGATGCCCTTGGCCACCGACGCAGGATCGGTAAACTGGGCTGCCCGCGCCAAATTATCTCCGATGGGCAAAATGTTTTTCAGTGCCGTTTCAGTCGCCTCCGCACAAGCCAACTCGCGGTCGTGCGCGCTTCTCTTACGGAAGTTATCGTACTCGGCAATCATGCGCAAATATTTATCATTGGCCGCAGCCAACTCAGCCTGCAAAGCTTCCAAACTGGCACGTAGCTCTGCGACCTCGTCTGCGCTCACCTGCTCATTGGTCTCAGCATCCTCAACTGCCTGTGCCGCGTTTGCGGTCTCGGTCTGTGCGGTTGATTTCTTTTTCTTATCTGCCATACGTCTATTTCTCCTCGTTTTGATCATTCTTTGGGGCTTTTGTACCGCCTTCGGGCAATGCCGCCGTGTCAGACAGCAGATCGGCAATATTGCCTGTCAAGCCATCCAGCGTAGCCAGCACCTTGGCATAGTCCATGCGAAGGGGGCCGATGACGCCAATAGCTCCGACGGATTTTCCGTCCTTGACGATGGTCTTGAACACCACCGTGGAATTGTTCATTTCCTTGACAGACGCTTCCGATCCGATCACAATGCCGTGAGGCTTATCCGCGGCCGCATTCGAAATCATGTCCATCAGATCATTCTTTTGCTCCAACGCGCCAAGCACACCCTTGAGCTGGCTTGCATCGCTGTATTCGGGATATTGCAGCAATCGATCCACACCCGTCACCTTGAGATCTCCGCGATCCGACTCGCTGATGGCTTCATAGATCAGCTTGATCACAGGGCCGATCAGACCGCTGTCCTCGGCCATGGCCTCTTCCATAGCCACCATAGTCGGCAACGTGACCTCGGAGGCTCGCCGTCCCGTCATATATTGATTGAGCGTCGAGGCCAAACGAGCCACCGAAGCGCTGTCAAAAACAAGATCAAGCTTGACGTTGCGCGTTTTGACCGATCCGTCATCCGCCACCATGACCAAGACAAATTGCCCCGGGGCAATGTATATCGCCTCGTATTTGACAACCGTGATCTCTTTGGCTCTTGGCTTGAGAGCAAAGCCGGTGTAGTTGGTCAGATTGGATGCCAAACTGGATGCCGTCGCCAAAATCTGATCCAGCTCGCTCATTTTGGTTTTGAGCACTTGATTGATCTGAGCGATCTCGCGCGCCGTCATGGCGTAATGCTCAACCAAAGAATCGACGTAAAAGCGATAGCCAAGCTCGCTTGGTACACGTCCCGCCGAGGTGTGAGGCTGTTCGAGATAGCCCATTTCCTCAAGTTCCGCCATTTCGTTTCGGATTGTGGCAGACGAGCAGGCAATCTGCTGCATCAACACCTTGGAGCCGATCGGCTCGCCGCCGGCGATATGAGCATCGACGATCGCTTTTAATATTTGTTTTTTTCTATCGCTTAATACGCGTTCGCCGTTTTCCATCGTGCCGATGCCTCCTTGTTTTATCGTTCTTTTTTGTCGTTTTTGGCACTCCATCCATCGGAGTGCTAACCTTGACGCTCTTATTGTACCATTTTTTTGGGTTTTGTCAATAGGTTTTTGAAAAGTTTTTGATTTTTTCACACTTTTTTCATTTAAGTGCTAAAAATCGGCGGAGGTAAGGTTAAGCTAAAGTTCAAACCACTTCCTCACTTGACGTCTTGACGCTCGCCCTGTGCCTGCGGCACGCGCTCGCTGTGTGACTTAGATGTTCATTCTTTGGCGCGCGCCAAAGAACGAACCAAGAAAGCGCGCCAAGACGTTCCCTCTTGGAACTCCCTTGGAATTGCCGCTCTTCAAAGAGGACAGAGGAGAAAAACATAATTGATTCAATACATCTCTCGCCATTTTGCCACCACGAGCGGCAGGCGAAGGAAGCAAGATCGTTTTTGTTTGAAATTTAGTTGAACCGGGGTACGTTGCAGATAGTGAAAACTTTTTTCTGTCCTGCTTGCGTGCGACTTCTGTGTTCGCATTTTTCTTTAAAATGCGAACGCAAAAGCTGAAGATGCTTACCTTCGCGAAAAAATGAGTGGAGCGACAGCGAAACGACTTTTCGCGCTCGGGGGTCCCAAGGGGCATTAGGCCCCTTGGCGCGTTTTCTTGGTTCGTTCTTTGCCGCGCAGCAAAGAATGAACATCAAAAAAGCCGGCACAGCGCGGCGCGAAGCCGTGTGCGCGTCAAAAGAAGAAGTTGCCGAAAAATCGGGCTAAACCTCCCCTGCTCTCCCGCAAAAAAACAGCATCTGCCACAGATATCTGCAACAGATGCTATTATATTAAATGAAATATTTACTTTCTCGCCGTGACCTTGGTCAACGTCTTGACGACCTCGTCGGAGATCTCGGCATCCTGCGAATAACGCGCCAGATCATACGTTTGGAACAACAGCTTTTCGTCCTCCTCGAGCGGCAGCTCGCGCGCCATCTCGTCGGGCGTCATCTGGCGGCGATACAAAAAGCCTCCGCGAATGCGCTTGATCATATACTCAATAAAAAGGTAGCGAACACGGCGGCTATTGTCCGTTTGATCCGCCCATTTCTGATCGTTCTTAAGCTTTTTGCGCCGACGGCTCCCCGCCCCACGCTCCTTATGCAAAAAGGTTTTTTCATCCTCGCACCAGCCGCGCCAACGTCCGATGCCCAACCATTTTGCTACCTTGCCGATCAGCAACGCGGCGGGCTTGAACACCCAACGCATGACATTTTCAAACCATTCGTCAATGGCATCCTGTAAGCGCTCAGTCAGCAATTTTTTGATCGAACGAACGAACAACGCAATAAAGACCAGCAAAAACAGCATGGTAAAGCCACGCTTGGTCTGCCCCTGCACTCGCTGGATCAAGTAGCCAAACACACCGACGCCGCACGCATAAACGATCGTCAAGATCAGTCGGCGAACATCCAGATTGGCGCGTACGTTGCCTTGACCGAAATCCTTATGCTTTTTCATGTCCGTACACCTCCTCTGCCTGATCCACCGCCTCCAGGGGAACGATCTTGACCGAGTTACCAAGACGCTCCAGCTCGGCAATACGAGTCAGCATATCTTCGCCCTGCACGTAGCAGAAAATGACCACCTCGGTATCAGCCATACCCTCGATCAGATCGTGCTCGAGCAGCGAAGCAAACGATGCACCGTCATACGGCATCATCGCCGCCATCGCCCGCATCATTTCCATCAAATGCGACTCGCTACTGTCGGGAGGAAAACGGAGCGAAAGCGATCCGTCGGGCAACTTACAGTTGGCGGCAAAGCCCACCGCGTAGCCTGTAAAAATGGCATCGCGCATCAAAGCAGAACAGAAAGACAGTCCTCGCTCGGCGCGGCCTTCATAGTCCTCGCTTGTCATGATGGTGCCAACAGGCAAATGAAAATCCATATAGATCATCAAGCGGCGCGACGCGCAGAAATCACGGTTGTTGACCTTCAAGGGCGAGGCACTGCTGCCCGAAAGCGGTACTCTTGCGCTGGCCTTGAAATTGATCTGCGATACTGTATCGCCAAAGCGATAATCCCGGATGCCGGAAAGCGAAAAGGGATCGGAATACAGCGGACGAAGCGAAGTGTATTCACCCTGCATACGGCCAACTGCCATGCGGTAAAGATCCATGGGAATGACCTTAGGATACACGTACAGCTCGGCAGGAGATTCCATCGGCACAGCACCTCCCTGGTCATAGATTGACGCAGTTCGGATGGCATAATAGCCGCGCTTGACGCAACGAAGTTTGTGGCGACGACGGATCTGCATATAGGGCATCAACTGAAAACGGCTGAGCAGATAGGGCATATCGTCCCCCGTTTCATAGTCTTTAACTCGAAGCTCCGCAGGCAGATACGACTCCACGTCAACGAAGAACAGCGGAAAAAAGCCTCGGTTGCGGATCGTTTCGATCAGCTCGACCTCCTCGCCCTCGTACACGCCCTCCACCGCAAAGTGGCGTTCGTATTCAATGTTGCCCAGATGCGCCGTGCGAAGGCGGAAATACAGCCGCACGAGCAAGTAGATCAACAGCGCGACACCTAAAATCACAACCACCGTCCAAAAGATGGGAGAGGAGGTGATGCGCGCTACGGTTTCCAAAAATTGTGTCATGCGTGCGCCTCAAAAACAGCCTCGGTGGGAACCGTCGTCTTACCCAGAATATCGTCAATGATCTCGGCCGCCGCATTTTTGCGGATTCGCAGCGAGTTTTCCAGTTGCAGACGGTGCTCAAGGACGGGGTGAGCCGCGCGCTTGATATCATCGGGGAGAACGTAATTTCTGCCTGCGATGGCGGCATAGCCCTTGGCTGCTCTCATGAGTGCCAAAGCACCACGGGGGCTGACACCCAGCGTCACGCGAGGATAGGTGCGAGTCGCCTCGACCAGCGAGGAAATGTAACTCATCAGCTCGCGGCAAATGTAAATGTTGGGCAGCTCCTCGATGGCAGCCTTGAGCTCCTCAACCGTTACAACACTTTGCAGTGTGGTGAGCGGACTCTGACGGTCAAAGCGAGCAAGAATACCAACACTTTCATCGTGGGTGGGATAGTCCATACTACCCTTCATCAAGAAACGGTCCATCTGTGCCTCGGGCAACGGGAAGGTACCCATGCTCTCAACAGGGTTTTGCGTTGCAATGACCATAAAGGGAGCCGCCAGCGTGTAGGTCTTACCATCGATGGTCGCCTGCGCCTCTTCCATACACTCAAGCAGACCCGACTGGGTCTTAGGGGTTGCGCGGTTGATCTCGTCAGCCAGTACGATATTGGCAAAGATCGGGCCCTTGATAAATTCGAATTCCGATTTTTTCATATTGAAGAAGTTGATACCAGTGATGTCCGACGGAAGCAGGTCGGGGGTGAACTGAATACGCTTGAAGTCACAGCCAAGCGATGCGGCCAGCGATTTGATCAGCATGGTCTTTCCTGTGCCGGGAACGTCCTCAAGCAATACGTGTCCTCCGCAGAGCATGGTGACGATCAGCATATCGATGGTCTCATCCTTGCCGACGATGACCTTGCCGATGTTTTCTTTGATTCTTTCGTAAACCGATGAAATGTTGTTTGCCATTGTGGCCTCCTTAATCAAAAGCAGGGATATCCCTATTTGTTTTCTCTATCTTTTTTATTTTATCATTAATTATCGCCAAAGTCAAGAAAATCCTCCGTTTCTATCCGCCTTTGGCGGCATTTATTTGATTTTCCAAACAAAAAATCGTTAATTTTTTAATAATCTCGCGCTTTTTTGTAAAAAACGGCTTTACTTTTTTAAAGTTTCGTGATATGATATAGGGTGAAGTGATTTGCTTTCTGCAAGTAATTCCAAAAAAACAAATATATTTTCAGGAGGAAACGAAATCCATGGCTATTCAAAGAAGAAAACTTTCCATGGACGGTAATACCGCTGCGGCGCACGTATCTTATGCGTTCACCGAAGTGGCTTCGATCTACCCGATCACCCCGTCCAGCCCCATGGCAGAGGTCACTGACACTTGGTCTGCGACCAACAAGAATATCTTCGGCGAGCCCGCGAACAACATTTTTGGCGAGCGCGTCAAGGTAATGGAGATGCAGTCTGAGGCAGGTGCCGCAGGTGCCGTTCACGGTTCTCTTGCAGCCGGTGCTCTCACCACGACTTACACCGCATCTCAGGGCCTGTTGCTCATGATCCCCAATATGTACAAGATCGCAGGCGAGCTGCTTCCCTGCGTCATCCACGTTTCTGCCCGTGCCGTTGCTTCGCACGCGCTGAACATTTTCGGTGACCACTCCGACGTTTACGCTTGCCGTCAGACCGGTTTCGCCATGATGGCTGAGACCAACCAGCAGGAGATCATGGACCTGGGTGCCGTTGCACACCTGGCAACCATCAAGGGTCGCGTTCCCGTGCTGAACTTCTTCGACGGT
>JAFVZV010000116.1 GCA_017507985.1 Clostridia bacterium | reverse complement strand
TCTTGGGCAACTGCGAAGTTACTCTTCGTGGAGAGCGATGACAAATAACGGTGATAATGATACTTCCGTAGCTGAGAAGCGCGGCCGGCGGAGAACCCGGCGGGGGTGAAATTCCCATGATGATGGCTCGTAACCGTCAGTCTGTTGCATGCCCGAGATGCAAATCTCATTCCGGGGTGTTGAGAACAAATAGGATAACAAGCAAAACGATGGTCATGGAGGCTTTGGCCTCCATGACTGTACATAATTACTATCGAAAAAGGGGAGTTGTTATGGAAATAAACAGATGTGATATCTATTATGCATCATTGAATCGAGGCGTTGGATCGGAACAGCGCGGATGGCGTCCTGTACTTATCATTCAAAATGACAAAGGAAATCAGCACAGCGCCACTGTTATTGTAGCTGCCATCACTAGTAGAATGACAAAAAAGGTTTTGCCAACGCATGTTTTCCTTTCAAGGAAAAAATCGGGATTGCCTACAGATTCGATTATATTAATGGAACAACTACACACCATTGATAAGTCAAGGCTATATATGTTTGTCTGTCATTTGGATCATACATTGTCGTCTGCCATTGATCGAGCTTTGATTTGTAGCCTTGGAATTGATAATGGGCAAGGAGAAGAATATGGCCATGTATTTTAGAAACATTTTTCACAAGCGGAATTTTCTCAGCCGTGTGAAAAAGAATAATGTAAAACAGCGTAAGGAGAATCTGGCGGTATTGTATTTGGTTACTGCTGATTCATCGCTTTGGAAAATGGCGAAAAAGGAAATATATAAAGATAGGATACACCTGTCAAAAATGAACATCTGTGGTATTTCGACAGTAGGTTATACGTTATTGAAGGTCGCATTGGATATCCAAGAAAAGTCCTCCAATATTAGTATTAATAACTTGTGTGATAAGTATTTGATACCGAAAGATGTATATCAGTTGGTTTTGACCGCTGTTCAAATAGGGCGAGAGGGGTACAAAGCTATTGACTGTGTTGACAAAAAAATAAAAGATGAGGAGAACGAAGATGGAGAAAAACAAAATGTTTGAAGAATATCCCGATGTTGTAACCTTTGAGGACGTTTGTAAGATGCTTTCTCTTAGCAGAAATACAGTCTATACCTTGTTAAGAAAAAGGATAATCAAGTGTAAAAAGGTTGGCAGAGTGTATCGAATACCCAAAAAGAGTGTCATTGAATATTTAGAAATGACATAAAGGAGAAGCCTAAATGACTGGTTGTGTACAGCAAAGAGGCGAAATATATTATATTAGAATCAAATATCAGGACTTTGCAGGGCGGCAAAAGGAAAAATGGGTATCGACCGGACTAAAGGGGCGTGGTGCCAAACGCCAAGCTCAACAGATGCTTGATAAGGTGTTGAAAGATCATGCATATTTAGAGGCGGAAGACGGCAAACGTTCGATGCTTTTTTCGGATTATTTGAAGCAATGGCAATTAAGTCAAGAGGACAAGGTGGCAACATCTACATACGAAGGGTATATGACGTATTTTGATTGCCATTTGATTCCGTATTTCAAAGAGAAAGGATTAACCGTACAAGAAATCAAGCCGCTACACATATATCAATTCATAGAAAACAAATTGAGCCAAGGAAGATGCGATGGCAAGGGAGGACTTTCTCGAGCCGGTGTGAAAAAGTTGGTCGGAATTATTAGACATGTACTTGACCATGCCGTCATGGTGGGCGATATTGAATATAATCCAGCTCTTCGGGTTCCTGTACCTAGAGATAAAAATGAAGAAGATCCGAAAGATAAGATAGTGTTTTTATCAGCACAGGAAGCACAAGAAATGCTGAATGCCTTTGCAGGCCATCCGTTGGAGGCAATGGTATATGTGACTCTTTATTACGGATTGCGCAAAAGTGAAGTCCTTGGACTTAAGTGGGATGCTATAGACTTTGATAATAATACAATATCTATCAAGCATGTTGTAGTAAAGAATAGGACTGTAGTGGCAAAGGATGCAACGAAATCTTATAGTAGTCGAAGAGCATTTCAAATTCTTCCGGAAGTAAAAAACCTCCTTCTTGCGATGAAAAAGGAAGAAGAAATAAACAGAGCCTTATATGGAACAGCCTATAAAAACAGTGATTACGTTTTTAAGCAAGAGGATGGTACCTTATTCAGACCCGATTGCATAACGCGAAGTTTTCAAAGAGTATTAGCCAAAAATGGGCTAAAGAAAATGAGATTCCACGATCTCCGTCACACAACGGCAAGCGTCTTGTTTGATAAAGGATGGGATATCAATGAGATCAAGGAATGGCTCGGCCATGCTGACATTGAAACAACAGCAAATATTTATACTCATATTAGCCATATGAAAAAGGTAGCTCTCGCCAAAAACATGGAGAACACCTTTGTTCTGAAAAGTGAACCGACTGAGCTGAGCGAACCCAACGAACCGCAAATCCCCAAAATGTAAAACCGGAGGAAAACCTCAGGTTATCTTTTTCTGCTGATTTGAGTAAAAAAATATTTTTTGTCACTCGATGCTGGTAAACGATTTTGGGTAACAGTTTTGGGTGCGAAATGGGAACGTGAAAAATTTAGGTAACAGTTTTAGGTAACAGTCCGAAAAATCAGCGCAAAATCCACGATTTTCGAAGGCCTCTCGAAGCAGGCAAGGAAACACAAAAAACGAGAAAACGAGAGATAATCGAAGAAAAACAAAGAAAAAAGGAGATTCCGAGGAATCTCCTTTTTGGTCTGAGTGACAAGACTTGAACTTGCGGCCTCTACCACCCCAAGGTAGCGCGCTACCAGCTGCGCCACACCCAGATCACCGTGACTTCTCATCACAGCCTGACTATTATAGCACGAGTTGGCGATCTTGTCAACACTTTTTTTCAATTTTTGCAAACTTTTTTAAAAAAGTTAGAAGTCACAAGGACGTTTGGGGTGATGGCCAGGATAAATGTTGGAGATGCTTTGCAAAACATCCCCAATGGCATCGGCAATATCGGAGGCCATCATGGCGTGTTGACCCAAACGATGGGCAGCGTAGTCGCCTGCCATGGCGTGAATGAGAACGCTTTGAGCGGCGACGAAAGTAGGTTGGGCATCCGGATGGTTGCGAGTTTTTGCGAGCAGAGAGCCAATCAGTCCTGCCAGGCAATCGCCGGAGCCGCCGGTAGCCATGCCGCTGTTGCCGTGTGTCTGGGTTAGGCGAATCTTGCCGTCCGATATGACGGTACGTGCGTCTTTGAGCACACATACGGCGTGATATTGCTGTGCCAACGTGGCGGACGAGGCGAAAGGATCGGCAGCTAATTCTGCAATCGTTCGCCCCGAGAGACGGGAAGCCTCTGCCATGTGGGGGGTGATAACGGTGGGGGCATTGCGAGCAGCCATGAGGGTCTGCAGAGGGTCATGGGCGGCGACGAGGTTAAGGGCATCGGCATCCAACACCAGGGGTTTTCGGCACAGTCGGAGCGTTGCCTCAACAATATGATACGCTGTGTTGGATTGTCCCAAACCACAACCGATAACCACGCTGTCAGCACGATCAAACAATGAAATCAATTGCTCGTCAGAAGGAAAGGGTTCGGCAGAGAAGAGCGTCAGAACAGCCTCAGGAAGGAGTGTTTGCAGTGGAATGCGGTTGGCTTCGTCCGTGAAGATTTCCACCAGTCCGGCACCCGCGCGGTAAGCGCTTTTAGCGGCGAAGTAGGGGGCACCGCTCATACCGTAGCAACCGCCCATGACTACCACACGACCAAACGTCCCCTTGTGGGCGTGAGGCGGGCGGTAGAGAATGCTTGTGATATCCATGTCTTCCGTCAAGCACCAAGTGTCACACCGCTGTGCTTGGGGAATATCAAAGAGGGCTTGGGAAGTGACACCGATGTTGCACACGCGAAGCTTGCCCACAAAGTCGGCGGTGGGCTGAAGAATCAGACCGCGCTTGACCTCGCCCATGGTGGCAGTAACGGTGGCACGCAAAGCAAGTCCCAGAATGCGCCCACTGTCAGCGTGCACACCAGAGGGCGTATCAATAGCCAACACGGGTGTGTTATGGGATATCGCGTAATTGGTTACCTGCTTGATCCAATTGGCAGCAAGCCCTGTTATTTCGCGGCACAGACCGATGCCAAACAGAGCGTCGACAACAATGGTCGATTTTGGCCGGTATTCAAGGAAAAATGCGGGCAGATCGTCTTGTGTTCGGCCGCCGCATTCACACCAAAAGGTATATTGCCGGGCACATTCCACGCTCATTTTCTCGGTATTGGGCGATCCGTTTTCCCATTCGCCGGCGTAACAGACGAGGACGTCTACACCCTCTTCGAAGAGAAAGCGGGCCATGGCAAAGCCGTCGCCGCCATTGTTGCCACAACCGCACAGGACGGTGATGCAGGTCTTGTCGGTCATACCAAGGTCCGGCTCGGAATAGAGGACCTCGATGGCCGCGCGAGCGGCGCGCTCCATGAGCTCTTGCGAGGGGATGCCCAGATGATTGATGGTATATTCGTCACATTGGCGCATTTGCGCTACAGTCAGCAGAGGATACATATAAGCCTCCCGGTGGTTTGATGTCATTAGTATAGCACGAAAGACGGTACAGCGCAAGAGCTTTTTGAAAAGTAAGTCTTTGAACTCTCGATGTGTTGACATTTGACTTTTTTGAGATATAATAGTAAAAGAACACACAAACGGAGGGTGGCATGAGCGTATTTATTCTTTGCTTTTTACAGATCGTGTTATATACGCTCGGCACTGTCGTTGTGTGCGGCTTGACCGTTGAGGTCTGCTATCGGTTGTGCTTTGTGCTGATGGGACGGAGGGCAGGGCGGCTGTTCTGGCTTGTGACCTCCTGGCTGGGTACGCCCGTGCACGAGATGGGACACGCCTTGATGTGCTTGTTATTTGGGCATCGTATCGAAAGGATGCGCTTGGTTCCCACACGTTCGGGCGGTGCGATGGTCGAGCATAGCTATAATAAACGAAATCTCTATGCGACGCTGGGCAATTTGTTCATTGGCATAGGTCCGATTGTTACCGGGCTTAGCGTCATTCTTCTTACGTTGCATCTTGTCTATCCTGCGTCGTTGCAAGGGTATTTTTCTGCTTTGGCGGCCATCGTTGCCGACGGTGCGTCGGAAGCAGATATGTTTGCCTGCATATGGCAATTGATGCGTGGTCTTTGGACGGAAGCGACACGAGCGGTGTGGGCCCGCCTTCTCGCCGCAATCATTCTTTTTTCCATGGCGATTCATGTGCGTCTGAGCACTGCTGACGTGCGTGGTATGCTACGGGGACTTCCCAATTATTTGGTGATTTGCGCATTGGTCGCAGGAGTGATCACGCTGATCGGAGGAGATGCTCCTGTACGTGTGGCAATTGCGCTACAGCAATTTGCGTGGGTTGTGATTGCGTTGTTCAGTCTGATTTTGGTATTTGCCGTGATACAACTTAGTATCGTAGCGGTCTATCGCGTGTTTGCCTATCTGATCGTCGGCCCTTGCCGTGAGCGAGCGGATTTCTCTCGCTGCAAGGATTATCGCGATCGCGACTGGGAGGAATTCAAACGATAAAAAACAGCAACTGTGCCATGTGGCAAAGTTGCTGTTTTTTACTTGAATTATTCGCTCATGGGAGCCAATGCATATTTTTCTGCGTAGTGGTTGTACTGTGCCTTGTACTCGTCGCTGTCGTGACGTACTGCGCGCAGGGATTGGTGCAAATTCATGTTGCGGTTAGCAATATCCAGCACACAACCCGCAATATTGGAGCAGTGGTCAGACACACGTTCGAGGTTGGTCAGAAGATCCGACCAGATAAATCCTGCATTGATGGTGCAGTTGCCCTGCTGCAGACGCAGAATGTGACGGGAGCGAAGGGCCTCTTTGAGGCGGTCAATGATCTGCTCAAGTGCCTCGACGGACGCGGCGGCGTTGACGTCATTGTTGACAAACGCGGCCAACGATAGCGAGAGAACCTCACGGGTGGCATCGGTGATGACCTTGAGCTCGGCAGCGGCGGCCTCGGACAGCTCGATCTCTTTTTCACGCAGTTCTTCTGCCGATTCAAGCAGATTGACGCTATGGTCAGAAATACGTTCAAAGTCACCGATCATACGGAGCAGCTCGGCGGCCATGGCACTTTCTTGCTCAGACATCTGATGGCTGCTCAGCTTAACAAGATACGTGCCGAGAATGTCCTCGTAGTGGTCGGTCAGATCCTCATCCTCACGAACGGACTCAGCAAGGGCAGGGGTGTAATCGCTCAGCGAGATGATGCTGTTTTCCAGTGCACGAACAGCAACGCTTGCCATGGTGACGGCCAGCGAGCGGCTGCGCTCCAGGGCTACGGCAGGGGTCGCGAGCAGACGCTCGTCCAATTCACTCTGCTGCTCGGGCGCTTTGGCATCGGGCACCAATCGGCAGGCAAGCTTTTCGAGCAGACTTGCCATGGGGAAGAGAATGATGGTACAAATGATATTAAACGCACTGTGTGCGATTGCGATGCCATGATACGAAGCAGCCTGCTCTAACATGGGAATGTGGACCAGCTCCTTGACAATGCTGAAAACAGCAAGACAAATGATGGTACCGATGACATTAAAGGAAAGGTGAACGACGGCGGTACGCTTCGCGTTTTTGGTTGCACCCATGGAGGAGAGTACAGCCGTGACGCAGGTACCGATGTTTTGACCCATGATGATGGGAATGGCGGCACCGAAGGATACCTGCCCCGTTGAGGACAGCGCCTGCAGAATACCGACAGACGCAGATGAGGACTGAATGATGGCCGTCAGAATCGCACCGGCCAGTACGCCGAGAATGGGGTTGGTGAAGGTGATGAACAGCTCCTGGAAGGCGGGAACGTCACGAAGGCCTGCAACTGCGCCCGACATGGTGTCCATGCCGAACATGAGCGTGGCAAAGCCCAGAAGGATCATGCCCGTGTCCTTTTTCTTATTGTTCTTGCCGAACATAAAATAGGTAATACCGATCAAGGCCAGGACGGGAGTAAAGGAAGTAGGCTTGAGTAACTGGACCCACAGCACGTCGCTGTCGATACCGCCAAGGCTTAGAATCCATGCGGTGATCGTTGTACCGACGTTGGCACCCATAATAACGTTGATGGCTTGCTTGAGCGTCATGAGTCCTGAGTTAACGAAGCCGACGACCATAACGGTGGTGGCAGAGGACGACTGAATGATGGCCGTCACACCCATACCCGTCAGAAAGCCAGCAAAACGGTTATTGGTCAAACGCCCTAAAATGGCCTGCAGTGCGTTGCCCGCGCGGCGTTCGAGCGACTGTCCCATGACGTTCATGCCGAACAAGAACAGTGCCAGACCTCCGACGAGTGTCAGAACATCAAAAATATCCATACCCGATCATATCCCTTTCAAATTCCGTTTTTCATGGAAGCGCAGGAAAAGCATCCCACATACTCCCAGTTTATTATACCCCGATTTTTGACGGGTGTCAAGAGAAAATGGAAAAGCGAGACAACAAAAAAACGATTCCGAAGTAACTGCTTGCGGAATCGTCTTTCTTCTTATTCTTCTCTATTGAGTGAGCGAGAGCTATCAAAGCCCTCGGGATAGCGGCGCTTGAGTTTTTCAATATTGCGTGATAGTACCTCTTCCAGATCTACGTTAAGGACGGTAGCTGTTTCGGCCAGATACCAAGCGATGTCGCCAAGCTCGCCGATCAGCTTTTCGCGATCCAACTCATGCCCTTGCGCCAAATGCTTTTTGACGATATCAATGGCCTCACCCGCTTCGCCGCACAGCCCCATGACACCGTTGATCAGGATATCCTTTTTGTCTAAATTAGGGTTGAGCGTCGTCATTGCCAAACGCTGATATTCATTGATGGTCATGGTGCGTCTCCTTGAATAATTTTAATTTTGGGTTCAGTCGCATTAAGAAAAATCTCACACAACGCAGGTATATTTGCATTACAAGCAATTCTTCTACCTGCTAACAAGGGGGAATTTCAATAAAAAAACGACAGGCTTTGACCTGTCGTTTTTTCTGGTGCGGGCTAGAGGACTTGAACCTCCACAACCTTGCGATCATAAGAACCTGAATCTTACGCGTCTGCCAATTCCGCCAAGCCCGC
>JAFVZV010000115.1 GCA_017507985.1 Clostridia bacterium | reverse complement strand
CGTGCCGTGGACTGGACCTTCAATGCCTGGGGCGGCAGCTTCGACGGGCTCTATGATTCCTGGGAAAAGGACGACCGCGTGGCCGCGCAGGTTGCCGCACTTGAGGGAGCCGAACGGTACCGCACGGAAGGCTTTGTCCTCGAGGGCGGCTCGTTCCATGTGGATGGCGAAGGCACCGTGCTGACAACGGAAATGTGTCTCCTCAGCCCCGGCCGCAACCCGCAGTTGGATAAAGCCGGTATTGAAGCTATGCTTTGCGAATATCTCGGGGCCGAAAAAGTGCTTTGGCTCGGCGACGGCATTGACCCCGGGGAGACCACAGGCCATGTAGATGACATTGCCTGCTTCGTGCGTCCCGGCGAGGTGGCCTGCATTTGGACAGAGGACGAAACGCACCCCTTCTATGCTGCCGCACAGGATGCTTACCGCCGCCTTTGCGCCATGACGGATGCCAGAGGCCGACAGCTGAAGGTGCACCGCATTTGTCTTCCGAAGGCGCTTGTGCGTCTTGCGGGCGCGGATACCATTCAGCAGCTCCCCGGCGTCGCACCCCGGCGGGACGGCGACCTTTGCATTGCCTCCTATCTCAACTTCCTCATCGTCAACGGCGGCGTGATCGTGCCCCAGTACGGCGACGAGAACGACGCCTTGGCTCTTGCGCAGATCCAGACGATCTTCCCTGAGCGCAAAGCTGTTGGTGTCTACACCCGCGAAGTCGTCTATGGCGGCGGCAATATCCACTGCATTACGCAGCAGGTGCCCATGGCCCGCGGTGAATTGAACTGAAAATAAAACAGCGATATGCTTACGCATACCGCTGTTTTTCTTTGCCAAAAAGCAAAAAACCTCACTTCCGAAGAAGTGAGGCCTTTGTGTACTATCAACGGTACAGACGCCTTGTCATATTTCGCCGCAAGTGCGGTGTCACAAGCGTTTTGCGAAGCAAAACCTTGGCGCAGGGCGAATTCACTTCGCCCGAGCATGTTAAATCACCCTTGGGCGGAGTGGCGCTTTGCGGCACGGAGTCCAAAAAGAAACGACAGATTTCTTTCGAAATCTGTCGTTTCTTTTTGGTGCGCGGTACAGGACTCGAACCTGTGACCCCATGCACGTCAAGCATGTGCTCTACCAGCTGAGCTAACCGCGCAAACCGAACATTGAGATATTAACTCATATAAGGAACTTTGTCAACTCTTTTTTGCAAAAAACTCAAAAATTTTTTTACAAATAAAAAATCCTCCATTTGGAGGTACATAGTCACTATATCGCATGACGCAAAAAAAGTAAAGCGGGCAAATGGGAGAAATTTCACGCTTTTTTTCGGCTATTTTTCACTGCGGTCTTTTCTTGTCAAGCGGAAGCTTGTCCGATATAATATAGAAGTGTTTTTGTGTTATTACGCGCAGTGAGGAGTTCTTATGATGGCGAAGATCGGTTTTGACAATGATAAATATCTGGCGCTGCAATCCGCACACATCCGTGAACGCATCGCCCTGTTTGGCGGCAAGCTCTATCTGGAGTTTGGCGGCAAGCTTTTTGACGATTTCCATGCCTCCCGTGTTCTTCCCGGCTTTGAGCCCGACAGTAAGATCCGCATGCTCCAGCAGCTCAAGGACGACGCGGAGATTCTTGTGGTGGTCAGCGCCAACGACATTGAGAAGAACAAGGTGCGCGGCGACCTCGGCATCAGCTACGTTGACGATTGCCTGCGCCTGATCGACTCTTTCCGCGCCCTCGGGCTGTATGTCGGCAGCATCGTGCTGACCCAGTACGCCGCCCAGAGCGCTGCCGACGCCTTCCTCAAGCGTCTGGATACCCTCGGCGTGCGCCACTACACCCACTATCCCATTGCGGGCTATCCTTCCGACGTGGCCCACATCGTCAGCGATGAGGGTTTCGGCAAGAACGACTATATTGAAACCGAGCGCTCCCTCGTGGTGGTCACCGCACCCGGTCCCGGCAGCGGCAAGATGGCCACCTGCCTGTCCCAGCTTTACCATGAGCACAAGCGCGGCGTGCAGGCGGGTTACGCCAAGTTTGAAACTTTCCCCGTCTGGAACCTTCCCCTCAAGCATCCTGTCAATCTCGCCTACGAGGCCGCTACCGCCGACCTCAACGACGTGAATATGATCGACCCCTTCCATCTCGACGCTTATGGTGTGACCACCGTCAACTATAACCGCGATGTGGAGATCTACCCCGTGCTGCGGGCTATGTTTGAGCGCATTCAGGGCGAAT
>JAFVZV010000114.1 GCA_017507985.1 Clostridia bacterium | reverse complement strand
GGAATTACCTTCATTTACGTCACCCATGACCAAGAAGAAGCGCTGTCCATGTCGGATACCGTCGTTGTTATGTCGGACGGTTGCATCCAGCAGATCGGCACTCCCACCGATATTTACAACGAGCCCGTCAATGCTTTCGTTGCCGACTTTATCGGTGAGAGTAATATTCTCGCGGGCACCATGCTCGAGGATTACCGTGCCCGCTTCTCGGGTCAGAATTTCGATTGCCTTGACAGCGGCTTCGCCAAGGGCGAACCGGTCGATATCGTCGTCCGTCCCGAGGACGTCGACGTCGTGGCCCCCGAAAAGGGTATGCTTAAGGGCACGGTCACCTCTGTCACCTTCAAAGGCGATTATTACGAGATCATCGTGGACGTGTGCGGCTTTAAGTGGATGATCGAGACCTCCGATTTCGTTGCGCCCGACGCCACCATCGGTCTGCACATCGAGCCTGATGCGATTCATATCATGAAGAAATCCGTCTATTCGGGTCGCTTTGGCGACTATTCCTCCTTCTCGGACGAGCTGGACAAGCTGTCTGAGCCGGAGCTGGAGGAGGGTGAAGAATGACGGCATCTAAAAAACCTCCCGCAAGAAGACTCTCGTCTCCCTTTGCCTACGTTGCAGCCTCCCCCCATATCGTATGGACGGTGTTGTTCATCGTTGCTCCGCTGATCTTCGTTCTGTATTACGCGTTTACCGATGCGTCAGGCGCGTTCACCTGGGACAATATTATGGCACTGGGAGATCACACCGAGACCTTTACTCTTTCCTTTTCCATGTCTGTTGTGGCCACCGTGCTGTGCCTGCTCATCGGCTACCCGCTGGCCTATTGCATTGCTAAGCTCTCTCCCCGCGCCCAGAAGATCATCATGCTGCTGCTCATGCTGCCCATGTGGATGAATCTGCTTATCCGCACCTACTCCATGATGGCCATTTTGGACGACGGCGGTTTTCTTAACAACTTTTTGATGATGCTGGGGCTGGAGCCCGTACACATCGTCGGCACTGCACCTGCCGTCGTTTTCGGCATGGTGTATAATTTCCTGCCCTATATGATCCTTCCTATCCATTCGGTCATTTCCAAAATGGACAAACGCTACATCGAAGCGGCGAACGACCTGGGATGCAACAACGTTCAGACCTTGTTCCGCGTCGTTCTTCCCCTGTCGGCCTCGGGTATTATCTCGGGCGTGACCATGGTATTCGTTCCCTCCATTTCCACCTTCTACATTTCACAGAAGCTGGGCGGCGGTACCTTTGATCTGATCGGTGATACCATCGAGCGTCAATTCCAAAATCCCGTAACCTACAACGTGGGCGCTTCCATTTCGCTCGTTATGATGATTCTCATTTTGATCTCAATGGCCATCATGAACCGCTTCTCGGACGATGAAGGGACGGTGATCGTATGAAAATACTCTCCAAAACCTACATCGCTCTCATTCTTGCGATCATGTACATCCCGATTTTGGTGCTCATGCTCTTCTCATTCAACAGCACCAACAACACGGGCGTTTTCACCGGCTTTTCATTTTATTGGTATCAGGAGCTGTTCCGCAGTGCCGAAACGTTTGCCGCACTGAAGAACACCCTCATTCTCGCCGTTTCCTCGGCAGTAACGGCTACGCTGATCGGCACGGCGGCATCTTTGGGACTTCATCGCATGCGCTCCAAATTTCTGCGCGGCACCATCACCTCGCTGACCAACATTCCCATGATGAACCCTGATATCGTCACAGGTATTTCTATGATGCTGCTGTTCGTATTCGTCGGCACTCGCCTCGGATCAACCGAAAAGCTCAATTTCTGGACGCTGCTTATCGCGCACGTCACCTTTAATTTGCCCTATGTCATTTTAAACGTCACCCCAAAATTCCGTCAAATGGACAAGCATCTGCCCGAAGCAGCACAGGATCTGGGATGTACGCCCGTTCAGTCCTTTTTCAAGGTCGAGCTGCCCTGCATCATGCCCGGCATCGTCACCGGCTTTATCATGGCATTTACGTTGTCGCTGGACGACTTCGTCATTTCGTATTTCTGCTCGGGAAGCGATTTCCAAACGCTACCCATTCTGATCTACTCCATGACCAAAAAAGAAGTCAAGCCCGACATCTACGCGCTGTCCACGCTGATGATCATTGCCATTTTGGCTCTTTTGATTCTCTCCAATTTGTCCAATGGCCGCGACGATGGACTCGCCCGCCTTCATAATTGGCGCAGTCGCGTGCGTGAAAAGGTGCAGACCCGCCGCGAGGCGAAAGGAGGCGGTGCTAAATGAAACGCTCATTTCGTTTCCTTTTTCTCATGGCCGCATCGCTAATGTTGCTTATCATGCTCGTCTCCTGCGATGGCAAAGACACCATCACGCTCAACGTTTACAACTGGGGTGAGTACATCTCGGACGGTTCGGAGGGCACGCTGGATGTGAACGCCGCTTTTGAGGAGTATTACTACGAAACCTACGGGCAAAAAGTCAAGGTCAACTACACCACCTACGCGTCTAACGAGGATATGTACGCCAAGCTTCGCAGCGGTTCAACAGGTTATGACATCGTCATTCCCTCTGAGTACATGATCCAACGTATGATCAACGAAGGCATGCTGGAGGAGTTGGACTTTGACAACATCCCCAATTTCGAGTATATCGCACCCGAATTCCGCAATCAGTATTACGACCCGGACAATCTCTACTCGGTTCCCTACACCTACGGTATGGTCGGCATCATTTATAACACCAAGATGGTCGACGAGGCCGATATTGGCTCGTGGGATCTGCTTTGGAACGAAAAATACACAGGCAAGATCCTGCAGTTTAACAACGCCCGCGATGCCTTTGGAACAGCCATGTACTATCAAGGCATCGATGTCAATACCAAGGATCGCGCCCAGTGGGAGATCGCAGTCAACCTGCTCAAGCAGCAAAAGCCGCTCGTTCAAGGCTACGTTATGGACGAGGTGTTCAACAAAATGAAGGGTGAGTCAGCCGCCATCGCGCCCTACTACGCAGGCGACTATCTGACCATGTACGACAGCAACGATGCTCTCGCCTTCTACTATCCCGAGGAAGGCACCAACGTGTTTGTTGATGCAATGTGTATTCCCAAGGGCTCTCGTCAAAAGAACGTTGCCGAAGCCTATATCAACTTCATGCTGACCGAGGAGATCGCCGTTGCCAACGCCGAGTATATCGGCTACGCCAGCCCCAATTTGCTGGTGCGTGAGAGTGAGGACTACATCGCATATATGGAGGATTGGCATGAGGATGCTATGACCATTCTCTACCCCGACACCGCCTCCGTTCCCACCCAATACTACCATATGCTCGACGCCGAGACGCAGGCCATTTCCAATGAGCTGTGGGAACAGCTTAAGATCGAGTCGTCGGTAGGCGATACTGTTCATGTCATCGCTCTGGTCATCGTCGTGATCTGCACCGCCTTCTTCCTTTGGAGATTCATTCTCAAAAAGTATCGCACGTCTCAATATTGATCAAAAGCTCTCTTGCCTTTGGCAGGAGAGCTTTTCTTGCAATGATACAAATAATATGGTATAATTTTAATATAAATTTTATTAAAGCTCATAAGAAATCCAACTTTTTTCTGTCTATATAGGTGAAGGCCCTTCTACGACACCGGAGTCAACGAGGTAAGCAATATGAAAAATGATGCCAAGATCATACAACTGCTATGGGAACGATCCGACCGCGCGCTTGAAGCGATCGATCAAGCGTACGGTAAACGTTGCCTGCAGTTGGCAAACAGTATACTGCACAACGAGCAGGATGCCGAGGAGTGCGTCAACGATGCCTATCTGCATCTATGGCGAACGATTCCCCCTACCACGCCCCAGTCCATTGAGGCCTATCTATTCAAAACGGTTCGCAATCTCTCGTTGAACCGCATCGAAAAAAATACGGCTCAAAAGCGGGGCGGCACCGCGCCGGACATTCCATTACACGAGTTGGAGGAAACGCTTGCCGACCTAACGTTACCCGAGGACAGCGTGGCGTTGCGACGAGCCATCAATACTTTTCTGGCCACGCTGGATAAGCGAGATGTCATTTTATTCGTACGGCGATACTGGTACTCTGACAGCATCAGCGATCTGGCGCGCACGACAGGTATGAAGGAAAATACCGTCTATCAACGCCTGCATACATTGCGCAAAAAGCTTCATCGCCACTTATTGAAAGGAGGTATTTCCATATGAGCAATCAAGCGCGTCAACTAATTGAAAATATCAGCGACCAATATGTATTGCTGGCGGCGGATCCTGCGCAGGCCTTTACTGCCGTCGCACAAAAAAAGAAGAAAAACCGTACCAAGATATTCGCCATCGCTGCCGCAGCCGCCGCGATGTATATCATCATTACCGTTTCTCTGATCATCGGTGCTCTCACGCCACCCGACGACCCGGTCGCCCCGCCCGATGACGGCCCCGGCGCACAGGATCGACCTGAACAACCCGGAGAACCAGATGCCGGCCCCGAGGATCCCAACCCGCCTGATGAACCCGGCACATCGCCCAACATCTACAAGCCAACAAGCGATCAAATATATGAGAGCCTTTGTGCCTCGTGGATCTACGGCTCCGACAAGCAACCGCAGTACCGTCCTACGTACTTTGCCTTCACGCAAGCGCAAAAATTCTATATGGTCAACGCTGAAACTGGCGAATCCGTCCAAGGCACCTATAGGATGGAGGATAACAATCAAAACGAAGGAAAAATAACCTTTTCTTTGTGGGTGATAAACGAAAGGCAGGAATGGGAAAAATATCCTGTGACAGTTCAATTGCTGTTTAATAGCGCCAATTACAACGGTCATCTTCTTTTGGTTACCTATGAAGATCGGCAAGAAACCATCACGTACTGGCGTCGCTCCCTCGGAATTGAAAATTTCATTATTTGGAGCGGTTACAGCGGTAAGAGCCATTCCGTCAATGCTTATATTGAGAGGATTGAAGTAAGCGACTCACAGGGATACGAGCATAATGAATT
>JAFVZV010000113.1 GCA_017507985.1 Clostridia bacterium | reverse complement strand
TATATCGTATTGAATTTCGGCGTCAACGGCATTCAGACCTTTGGAAAGAACGAAAAGCTGTATACGGCGGCCTATGGTAAACTGATCGATGCCATTCATCAGACCTCTCCAAACACCATCGTGATTTTACAAACGGTTTATCCCGTGGCGGCCAATCAAAGGACGTTTGGCGAGGGGGCCGCGATCATCAACGGATATATCAAGCGTCTCAATGAGTTATTACCTGATATTGCTGCGTCGCATCATGCGTATGTGGTGGATACGGCTTCGGTACTCGTCGGAAGTGACGGTAATCTTCGCTCGGACTTTCAAACGGGCGACGGCATCCACTTGACCACCGAGGCGTACGTGCAGATTCTTAACTATCTGCGCACACATGGTTATACCAAATGACAATGAAGGATAGAAACATGAAAAAGATTTTGACTGTATGTTTGGCATTGATCTGCCTAACCCTTTGCGCCTGCACACCTAAAAAACAATATGTAGATAACGTCGCATCGAGTGCGTTGGCCGACAATGTGATTGCCGCGATCGGCGCGAGTGAGGATTATATGAGCGCCGATGCCGATCACTACGACTTTTATTTTGGCGAGAGTAGTGCGTCCGCGAGCGTGTTGGATCACGCACTGATATTCAGCCGTGCCGAAACGGACGTAAATGAGTTTGGCATCTTCCGCGTCAAGTCCGAAGCAGACGTGACAGGGGTGCGCGACATGGTACAGGCGTATCTTGACGACCAAACGGCCAATCTGCGCTCGTTTGCCGCCAACTATAGCCCTACAGACATGGCTAAGATCGACAACGCGGGCGTTGAAGTGTATGGCTGCTATGTTGTCTATTACATTCTCGGCGCAGAGGAAGAGGCGACTGCGTTGGATGCGATCAAGAAATCGATTGCCGTTAATCAATGATGAATCAAAGAGGCTCATGCGATGCGTGGGCTTCTTTTTTTGCATAAATCCTCCTTGCCGTGGCATACTAATCATATCTTTTTGACACAAGGAGGAAGATGTGGCGAGTGCATTACAACTGACCGATAGCTACGAGGACAACGTCCGTTGCATGGACGAGTCGTTCTCGGTGGACGACAACTTCGATCTGATCAAGAAAGTATTGCGCGTGGGCTCTGACGAGCTGACGCTGTATTATATTGACGGCTTTGTCAAGGATGGCTCCATGACCAAGATATTCATTTATCTGTTGGGACTCAAGGGATTGGAAAATAAAAGCGCGACTGATTTTATGAAGGGGCATATGCCTTATGTTGAAGCCGAGGTAACGTCGGACGGTGAGGCGATTACTCGTTCGTTGCTCTCGGGTGCGACAATCATGCTGGGCTCGACCTTTGGCGGCGAGGTCATGATCATCGATGCGCGAACCTATCCTGCTCGCGACACGGCTGAACCCGAGGGCGACCTTGTCATGCGTGGGGCGCGCGATGGCTTTGTGGAGACTATGATATTCAACACCGCGCTTATTCGTCGGCGTATACGACATCCCGAATTGACCATGCAGTATCTTTCGGTGGGAGAGGTTTCGCGCACGGATCTGTGCGTCTGCTATATGAAGGATCGCGCTGATCTTGACTACGTGGAACAGATCAAGACAAAGATCAAGGCCATCCGTGTAGATGCGCTGCCCATGGGACAAGAATCACTGATGGAGTGTTTGATCCGTAGGCAGTGGTACAATCCTTTTCCTAAAATTCGAACGACCGAGCGTCCCGACACGGCGGCGGCACAATTGCTGGAGGGAAGTGTGCTCATTGTGTGCGACAACAGTCCGCAGGTCATGGTACTGCCAACGAGTATGTTCGACTTTTTGCAGGAAACCAACGACTACTATTTTCCTCCGTTGACGGGCACCTATATTCGCATCACTCGCCAGATCATTTTTTGGTTAGCACTGTTTTTCACCCCGTTTTGGTATCTGATGGTCAAAAACCCCGGGATTGTCCCTACCTGGCTATCCTTCATGCAGCCTGAGCAAACGGGCAAGATTCCCATCATCGCTCAGCTTTTGCTTGTCGAATTTTTGATCGACGGCTTGCGAATGGCGTCCTTGAATACCCCGAATATGCTGTCTAACTCGCTATCTGTCGTAGGTGGGCTGATTTTGGGCGATTTTGCCGTCAGCATTGGTTGGCTGATTCCCGAAGTGATTTTGTATATGGCGTTTGTTGCCATTGCCAATTTCACTCAACGCTCGTACGAGCTTGGATATGCGGTTAAATTTCTGCGTATTCTGCTGCTCATCTTCACAGCACTGTTTGATGTGTGGGGATTTGTGGCGGGCGTTGCCCTCATTGTCTTACTGCTTGCGACCAACAGAGGCATCAACGGGCGGCGGTCGTATCTCTATCCGCTCATCCCGTTTGACGGCAAGGCGCTATTGTCGCTGTTGACACGAGTCAAAAAGCCATTGCGCCAACAGGCAAAGTCGCACAAATAAAGCAATTTATGTTTTGGCGGGGAAGCGTGACTTCTTTGTCGTACTCGAAATTTCGGTGATGGAGAGAAAGACAAAAAAAGCAATAAAAATACGCTCGTAGGTGAAATGCGAGCGTATTTTGTACTCCAAAAATGGAAATAAATAGAAATTATAGATAAAAAAGTAAATAAAGGGTAATTGGAGGGGGAGAAAACAAGCTTTCGGGCGGAATTTGACAAGAACGAACGGGAAAACTGATAATTTTTCAAGAAATTTTAGCTTTTCCTCTTGATTTGTTTTTTGTTACGGAGTATAATAGTGGCACACAAGTGGTGGAAAGTGGTGTAAAAGTGTGGAAAGTGGTGCAAAAATCAATCGATTGGCGCATTTGACCACAAAAAATACACGATGTTAACCATTTGAATCGTATGTTTCAGAGAAAGGAGGCACAACGCGTATGTTGACAGGTGAATTTCGACATTCATTGGATGCCAAAAACCGCATTTTCATGCCGGCGAAGCTGCGTGAAGAGCTAGGCGAAACCTTTATGATTGCCCGTGATATCCGCGAGAAGTGCCTTAAGGTCTATTCTCTGGAAGGATGGGCCGCATATACGGCTCCCATCAAGGAGCAGCCCAGACAGTTGGCCGAGCAAGTCATGCGTCTCTTACACCGCAGTGCCGCGCAGGTCACACCGGATTCGCAAGGACGTGTGCTGTTGCCTCCGATGCTGGTTGAGTATGCCGAGATCGAAAAGAACGCTGTTGTCGTTGGCTGTAGCGACTACGCCGAGATCTGGGCTGAGGCCAATTATGAGCGTATGGTAGATGACGTGGATGATGAAGCGTTGCGCCGTGCACTCGAAGCGTGTGGTCTCTGATGAAGGTGGCACTGACACGGCAGACCGAGGATGGGCAAAAGACGGTCGATACCATCGATTTTACTCATCGCCCCGTTTTGCTGGATGAATGTATCGAAGCTTTAACGATTCGTCCCGACGGTATTTACGTCGACGGAACGGCAGGCGGCGGCGGTCATTCCTTTGAGATCGCTTCTCATTTGAGTGAAGGCCGTTTGATCGCCATCGATCAGGACGAAAATGCCATTGCTGCGGCAGGGCAACGACTGGCTCCTTACGGTGAGCGTGTGTCGATCGTTCGTAGCAATTTTCAAGCCATTGCCGATGTCTGTGAATCGCTTGATGTCGATGCTATTGACGGTGTCTTACTCGATCTTGGGGTATCCTCACACCAGTTGGATACACCCGAACGTGGATTTTCCTATAACGCTGACGCGCCGTTGGATATGAGAATGGATGCAAGAAATCCATTATCTGCCTATCGCGTGGTGAATGAATACAGCGAGAGTGAATTGCGCCGCATTCTCTATGAGTACGGTGAAGAAAAATTCTCCTCCCGCATTGCCGCCAATATCGTGGCGGCAAGACAGATCGCCCCCATCCAAACGACGGGGGAGCTAGTCAACATTATCAAACGCTCCATGCCGGCAGCTGCTAAGGAGGGAGGACACCATCCCGCCAAGCGCAGCTTCCAAGCCATTCGCATTGAAGTCAATGCAGAACTTTCGGTGATTGAACCTGCCATTCGATCGGCAGTCAATCTGCTCCGTCCGGGTGGACGTATGGCCATTATTACCTTCCATTCGCTGGAGGACCGCATCGTCAAGCAAACGTTCGCTTCATTGGCGCAGGGATGCACCTGCCCGAGAGATTTGCCCGTTTGCGCATGCGGTAACAAGCCTAAGGTTCGCGTGGAAACGCGCAAGCCGATTCTACCGAGCGAGGCGGAGCTCGAACAAAATCCGCGTTCCCGCAGTGCCAAATTGCGGGTCATTACCAAGCTGTAATATCCACTTATATATTAATGATAATTCCGATGGGACAAAGATCACATCCGAATAGGGAGGAAGTCATGAGACAATCAGTACGCGTGGCATACGACGAACTTGAATTGAATAGTCGGGTTTCCGATGTCCGTGTGTCTTACAGCGAAGCTGTATCTGCTCGTGAGGATGCCGCCCTTGCCGCTTTGACCCGTCGATGCAGCGGCCGCGGTTTTACACGCGCGGCAGAGCAGCATAAACAGGAAATGGAGTCCATGGAGGAGGAAGCACGGACAATCTTGCCCAACCATTATCGTTGGGATGAGTTTTGCGCCGACGGTCGGGGGGACCAGTTCCGTCATGGGAACTATTTGGGCAGGCAGGTTATGGATGTTGATGACTTTGCCGCATATTTCGAGACGTGTCGGACACGCCGCCCTCTGATGGAGGAAAGACAGAGCGTCTGCTCAAGAGATGCTCTCGCGGCGGTCCCGGCGCGCACTCGGGAAGAATCAAGCTATTCCAAGCAGGCCAAAGCTGCTTTGATCGAAAAGAAGCGCGAGAGTCGTGAAGAAACGACCAATCGCGTAATTGCCTTTGCCAAAGAATGGCTGCAGCCGGACGATCCCTCGCTGCGCCGCCGCGGACAAAAGCGCACCGTTCCCGTATCCGTCATTGCAACGCTGATCGTCATTGCCGTATCGCTTATGCTTATCGTGTCCAGCTCTGTCATGGTGGCAAGTGCCAAGAGAGATGTCAGCGATCTGAACGACGAGGTCGATGAGTTGGCGCGTGAGGCAGAGATTTTGACCGATCGCATGGAGTCTGAAATCAATTATTTGGAAATCTATCGTATTGCTACCGAGCAGTACGGAATGATTCCCGCCGGCTTTGTCAGCTCCATTTATGTAGATAAAACGCAGGGCAATACCGTTGAGAGCTTTGAGGATGAGGACGATGGCAAGGTGGGACTTTCCACGTTGCTTTCAGCAATCGGTATTCACATCGGTTCCGACGGCGAGTCATAACGCAAGACCTTCGCGCATATCATAGAGCAGACCGTTAACGCTTGATCCTTTGGCCTTGTAAACACATCACTCCCAAAAGAGAGGTTTCGATTTGAAGGATTCCATGATTCATTCGTGTGTGTTGCGTCGGGCTCGTGTGGTCAGTTTGGTACTGGTTGGTCTGTTTCTTGTGCTTCTGGTTCGCATTTTTTGGATCCAGACGGTGGATTACGACCGATATCAAGCCAAAGTCATCGAGCAGATGACCACGGAAAGCACCGTCAATGCCAGACGCGGCAATATTTACGATAGAAACGGCGTGCTCATCGCCACCAATATCAGCACCTATCGCGTATTCATCGCTCCTTCCTCCATTGCCGATGCCCAACGCAAGGCAGACGAAAAGGGCGAAACTGTTGATCTTGCCGATCAGATTTCCCGCGGACTGTCGTCCTATTTGAACGAGGGCTACGGCGTGACGTATGATTTCGTCATGAAACAGACGGAGTACACCAAATATCTTGACCGAACCATCGCCCGTCAGGTCGATGAGAAAACTGCCGATCAGATTGTTGCCTTCGTCAGCGAAAATAAACTCGGCAATATGATCTATCTTGAGGCTACCAGCTCTCGCTATTATCCGTACGGCTCGCTTGCCGCCCACCTGATCGGGTTTACGGGAAGTGACGGGACGGGTCTTTACGGCCTCGAGTATATTTACAACGAACAGCTTGCCGGCACCCCCGGCAAATATATCATTGCCCGTGACGCGCAGAGCAACGAAATGCCATATGAGTATGAGTTGTATATTCCCGCAGTTGACGGCTATGATATTACTACAACCATTGATATTTACGTTCAGGCCGCGCTTGAGGAACAGCTCAAGGCCGCATATGAAAACTCGGGCGGTCAGCAACGTGCCAGTGGCATCGTGACCGATCCTCAAACGGGTGAGATCTTGGCCATGGCGGTCTATCCGTCCTTTGATCTCAACGATCCGTGGGCGCTGAACGAATATGACGAGGCAACGTTGCTTGGCAGCGGCTTTTCTGCTGATAGCGACGAATATGCCAAGCTTAAATCCACCTTGCTTTTGACCAATTGGTCCAACAAGGCGATCACCGAGGCCTATGTCCCCGGTTCGACTTTTAAGATCATCACGGCGGCTATGGCGTTGGAGGAGGGAAAGGTCAAAACCACCGACCATTTTAACTGTAGCGGAGCCTATGTTGTCAACGGCATTACCATTCATTGCCACAAAACTAAGGGACACGGCCCGCTGACCTTTTCGGGCGGTATCCAGCAATCCTGCAACCCTGTGCTCATGAACGTGGGCCTGCGTGTTGGAACGGAAAAATTCTACGAATACTTCGACGCATTCGGTTATCTTGACAAAACGGGGATTGATCTGCCGGGCGAAGGTAACAGCGTCTTTCATACATTGTCTAAATTCCAAACGTTGGATCTGGCGACGGCTTCGTTCGGACAGAACTTCAAGATCACCCCGATCCAACAGATCACAGCAATTTCTGCAGTGGCAAACGGAGGCTATCTTCTGACACCGCATACGGTGCTCAAGATTACCGATGCCCAGGGAAATGTGATCGAAAGCGCCGCGACGAGCACCAAGCGTCAGGTTATCAGCACCGAGGTCTGTAACACCATTTCAGGTATTTTGCAAGAGGGTGTTGCGGGTGATGGCGGTGCAAGAAACGCTTACGTTGCCGGCTATCGTGTCGCCGCCAAAACGGGAACGTCCGAAAAGGTTGGCGATAATAAAGATGCGTATATCTGCTCCTGCATTGCATACGCTCCTGCAGAACGTCCCCAAGTGGCGGCGATGATTGCGGTGGATGAGCCCACGAAGGGACTTTTGTACGGTAGTGCGGTGGCAGCACCATATATTGCGCGATTGTTGGAAACCATCCTGCCTTATATGGGCGTTGAGGCGGTCTACTCCGCCGAGGAGCTGGAAAATCTGGCGGTTACCGTTCCCAACATGAAAGACTACACCATCGAGCAGGCGACAGCACGTGCCGACCAGCTTGGTGTGACTCTTCGTGTGGTCGGTAACGGCGACAAAGTAACGGGGCAGATGCCCGAGGTCGGCAGCAAAATGGAAGCCAAGGGCGGCGTGATCGTGGTCTACACGGGCGACGCTACGGGCGAAGAAGGCGTGGTCGTTCCCAATCTTGTGGGAAAGAGCGCGGCGGCTGCCAATCAGTTGCTCATCAACAGCGGACTTAACATTCGGATCACGGGAACCAAGCACCATTTGACCGGTGTAGGCGCGACTGTCATCAGTCAAAGCCATACGGCAGGTGAGACGGTTGCCCCCGGTACGGTCATTACGTTGATCTTCAGTACCGCCGCTGAAACCGAGTAACGGTATTAAAATTGCTTATTTGATGGGAAATACAGAGGACGGATTACAAGGTGAAGATGCTTCTTCACGGATGTCAAAACGTGGAAAATTTTGGCATGAAGGAGCGTTGCTTGTATGAAGTTGGAGACATTATGCTTTCTGTCGGGCTTGGAAACCCCGACGGACACGCGGATGGCTGCGTGTGAAATCAACGCCATCACGATTGACTCGCGCGCTGTCGTACCCGGATGCATGTTCGTCTGCATTCGGGGTGCGACGGCGGACGGTCACGCTTACGTTAAGCAAGCGTTAGAGCAAGGCGCCGCGGCAGTGGTGATCGAACGTGAGGTTCCGGTCATGAAGGGAAGCGGTGCTATTTTTATCCGTGTTGGAGACACGAGGCGTGCACTTTCCCGCCTGTGCAATGCATTTTACGGTAATCCTACCAAAGGAATGCGTTTGATCGCGGTGACGGGAACCAATGGGAAAACGTCGGTGTCCACCATGCTCAAGGCGATTTTTGACGCCGCCATGATCCCTTGCGGTCTCATTGGTACGGTGCGTTGTGTTTGTCGGGATCGGGTACTCAATATCCGTTCTGCCAATCCGAACGCCAATATGACTACCCCAGATCCGTCCGAGCTGTACCATATGCTCTCGGTCATGCGGGAGGAGGGCGTGGAGGTCGTGATCATGGAGACCACATCACACGCATTGGCATTAAAAAAACTGGATCCGCTGTGCTTTGATGCCGCGATCTTTACCAATCTGACTCCCGAGCATTTGGACTTTCATGGCAATATGCAGCACTATTTTGCGGCTAAGGCAAGCCTGTTTCCCAAAGCAAAGCTTGCAATATTGAATGCGGATGACAGCGCATCTATTCGGTTACTCCCGTACTGTAAAGGACGCGTTGTGCGTACCTCCACGGGCTTGCGCGATGCCGAATATACCGCGAGTGACGTCCGTTTCCGAGGCACAGAGGGTGTCAGCTACACGCTGACCTCACCTAATGCCAAGCTAAAACTGTCAAGCCCCATTCCGGGTATTTTTACGCTGTCCAATACGTTGCAGGCCGCGACTTGTGCGATAGAAATGGGTGTGAGCGCTCGTGTCATTCGCGAAACGCTCAATGCACTGACGGGAGTAGAGGGCAGAATGGAACGGGTGCGATTTGATAATCCCGTGGATTTTTCGGTGTTTGTAGACTATGCTCACACGCCCGATGCGCTGGAGAACGTTCTTCGTACGGCCTGCGGCTTTCGTGCCGACGGTCAGCGCATCGTGCTGGTCTTTGGCTGTGGCGGTGACAGAGATAAAACCAAGCGTCCCTTGATGGGGGCGGTGGCATCACGGTTCGCCGACATGGTGTACGTGACCTCGGACAACAGCCGGAGTGAGGATCCCGATGCCATCATAGCAGACATTCTCGGCGGTATTGACCGCGAAAAGCCCTACCGTGTCATTCGTGATCGGGCGGTCGCAATTGAGGTGGCCATCCGCGAGGCGCGGACGGGGGATATCATCTTGCTGACAGGCAAGGGACATGAAAAATACGAAATTGACGCGACAGGAAAACATCCCTTTGACGAAAAGGCGGTTGCGGCAGATGCCGTTGCAAGGGCGTATCCGTTTTTGCATTCGACCGGTGGTGAAGGGGATCACAGGAGCGACAGAGATGAAAATAGAGATTGGAATTAAATCGTATATGTTGTCCGACGTGGCCAGAAGCTGCGGCGGATATCTGGTGGGCGCGGATCGCCCCATCAAATCTATATGTACCGATTCCCGTGAGGCGGGGGAGGGCGTGCTGTTCGTTGCACTGTGCGGTGAAAAAACGGATGGCCACAACTATATTTTGCAGGTGCTTCAGCATGGCTGTGATGCCGTGCTTTGTGAGAAGTTTCCGGCGATGCCCGAGGCGATGGACGTGTCTGCCGTTGTCGTTCCGGACACTTTACGTGCGCTGTCGGATATGGCGGCAGAATATATCCGTGATCGTCGTCTTTTGCGTGTGGCGGTGACGGGGAGCGTCGGCAAAACCACGACCAAGGAATTTTTGTGTGCTGTTTTAGGACAGCGTTTTAAGAGTTACAAAACAGAGGCAAACTATAACAGTACCATCGGTATGCCCATGTCTGTTATGGGAGTAACACCGTCGCATGAGGCGGCCATTTTTGAGATGGGCATGAGTGCCCGCGGTGAAATCGCCCAACTGTCTCGTGTGGTCATACCCGACGTGGCACTGATCACCAACATTGGTTCATCGCATTTGGAATATTTGAAAACAAGAGAAAACATCGCGCTTGCCAAGTTGGAGATCATTACCGGGCTGCGTGAGGGGGGGCTGCTGATCGTTAATGGGGATGAACCCTTGTTGCGCGGCTTACAGCATCCGAAATTCAACATTCGTACGGTGGCCGTTCATACTGAAGGCGACTACACCGTCAGCGCGATCCATCAAAATCCCGAAGCATGGGAAACGGTCTTTGACATTACCACTCCCAACGGGACGATTTTCCATCGGTTGAGTATTCCTGCCATTGGCACGCATATGGTGTACGATGCGGCATATGCGGTGACGATCGGTCTTGAACTTGGTATGAGCGAGAGCGAAATCCGCGCGGGACTGCTGAATTATCAAAATGAAAAATTGCGCCAGAATCTGGTTCCCATTGGAAATATCACTGTACTGGCGGATTGTTATAATGCCGCTCCCGAATCCATGTGTGAAGCGCTTCACGTACTGGTCAGCTATGCCAAAGTGCGCGGAGGACGGGCGGTGGCGGTGCTGGGCGATATGCGTGAGCTGGGCGAAGCAACCCGCCGTATGCATGAAACGGTAGGCGAAGAAGCCGCAACGCTGGGAGTATCCGTGTTGATGACGTTGGGCGAGCTTGGTGTCAGCATTGCGGAAGGTGCTCTCGGTGCAGGTATGTCCGATGCAAACATTTGCATGGTGCGCGAGCCGGATGATCTGATTCCCGCTGCCGAGCAGCTGTGGCAGATGCTCCGACCGGGGGATGTGGTACTGCTCAAAGCAAGCCGTGCGATCGCTGCTGAACGCATGATTTATGCATTGAAGGCAACGGACCCGAACAAGACTTAAAATATTGACGTAAAGAAAGTTTGAGGCGAGATATGACTACGGATTCCGAATTGATGCTGACATTTTTGACGGCGCTGCCTGCGGCGCTGCTTTTGACCATACTGTTTTGCCGTGTGATCATTCCCATGCTGAAAAAGCATCATGTCGGCCAGCATATCTTTGCCGATTACGTACAGGAACATAAGGGCAAAGAAGGAACGCCGACCATGGGAGGCATCTGCTTTATTTTGCCCATGCTTATTCTGTGCGTTCCGTATTTTGTTTTTCAAAGCCTGCAGGGCAATCGTGAGTTAATTCCGTTGGCTCTGACCATCTGCCTTGGTGTTGCCAATGCCATGATCGGATTTGTGGATGACTATACCAAGCTTTCGCACAAGGAAAATCAAGGACTTGCCAGCTGGCAGAAGTTTTTGTTGCAGGTTTTGGTTGCCGCGGCATATCTTTGGGCAATGTCCGTCTTTGGTGGTATGGATACCGTTCTGACCATTTATTCGCTTGGGGTTTCGGTTGATCTTGGCATTTTCTATTACGTTGCCGCTTTGATCGTCATTGTCGGTGTAGTCAACAGCACCAATCTGACCGACGGGATCGACGGCCTTGCGTCCTCTGTTGCCCTGGTGGCAAGTATGTGCTTTGCTCTTGTGGCCTTTTTACTGTCCGCGCACGATGCGGTGCTTATCAGCGCGCTCATGATTGGCGGCATGATTGGATTTCTCGCATTTAATTATCATCCTGCCAAAGTCTTTATGGGCGATACAGGCTCTCTGTTTTTGGGCGGAATATTGATCGGTGCGGGCTTTATGCTGGATCAGCCCTTGCTGATGCTGGTGCTTTGTGCCGTCTTTATTTTGGATATGCTGTCCAGTTTGATTCAGATTGTTTCCATTCGCGTATTCCACCGTAAGGTGTTTGGTATTGCGCCCGTGCATCATCAATTCCAAAAGATGCATTGGACAGAAGAAAAGATTGTCTACGTGTTTTCCTTTGTTGGATTGATCTTTGGCGTGGTTGCAGTCGTTTTGATCATGTGCAGTCTGCGCGTGTCCTGATCGATCATTGATTTTTTGTAAGGGAGGGATCGTTATGTCAGAGCAACCGACCGGTACAGGCACTGCCGTCACGGGCGGGCAAACGGGGCAAAACGGCTTCAGTCGCGGCATTAGCCGCAGACGATCCCACGATCCCATTTACCGAGATCCCATTCATCCCACACACCAAAATAAGAAGCTGCCGCTTGCGCAAGGAAGTATAGACATGACTTTCCTTTTGATCGTTGTGGCGCTGGTGCTGTATGGTATTATCATGGCCTATAGCGCAAGCTCCATCTATGGCGAACAGCACAAAGGCGACAGTTTGTATTATATCAAACGTCATTTGATGTTTATCGGTCTGGCACTTGCCTTGACTGCACCTTTTGTGGTGATGGCACGTCCGTGGTTTTGGCGATTGTTCTCAATTGGATCGTACGGTGCCTCAATTTTGCTGTTGCTGTTGGTTCTTGTTGTCGGTGCGAGCGAGGGTGAAGCACAGCGCTGGATCGTGATCGGTCCGATCACCATTCAGCCCTCCGAGATCGCCAAATTAGCGGTGGTCATGATGCTGGCCTTGCTTATGAGTAAATATGAGAAGCAGATCATGTCGGATCATAAGTTCGGTGGCAATTTCCGCTATGGCGTATTGCTTCCCGGCATTTGTCTGGCCATCATCGTGTTGCTCGTGGCCGCAGAAAAGCATATTTCCGGCGTTATGATCATTGCGATGATCGGTGCAGTTGTTATGTTTATGGGCGGCACCAAAATGCGTTGGCTGATGCTGCTGGCAGGCGTTGTAGTGGTTGGCGGTGCGGCGTTGATCTTGTTTTCAAGCTATGCCGATACCCGCATCCAACTTTGGCTCAACATTGATCAGATGGATCCGTTGGGCGAAGCCTGGCAAACGCTACAAGGATTGTATGCCATCGGATCTGGCGGCTTGTTCGGTCTGGGACTTGGCAATAGCCGTCAAAAATTCGGCTTTGTTTCCGAGCCGCAAAATGACTTCATTTTCACCATTATTTGTGAAGAGCTTGGATTTTTCGGTGCCGCTGTTGTTTTACTTTTGTTTGGTCTTCTCGTCTGGCGCGGCTTCAAGATTGCAGCCAAGGCACCTGATAAATTCAGTGCGCTGGTGGTTTACGGTATTGTATTCAAAACCGCACTACAGGCGGCGCTTAATATTGCTGTCGTTACCAATTCGATGCCCAATACGGGTATTTCGCTTCCGTTTTTCAGTTCGGGCGGTACGGCACTTGCCATTCAGATTTTTGAAATGGGCATTGTGTTGAACATCTCCCGTTTCTCCCGTGTGGAAAAATAAGGACAATGAAATTCTAATCAGTTCATCCGCGTCTGCGGAGAAAGGAGACTTTAACATGATGCGTGTGCTTTTGACGGGCGGAGGCTCGGGCGGGCACGTCAACCCTGCCATTGCCATTGCCGATACCATTCGTATGAATCAGCCTGATGCCGAGATTGCCTTTGTCGGTGTTCGCGGCGGCAAGGAATGTGACCTTGTCCCCCGTGCGGGATACCCTTTGTTTTACGTAGAAAGTCAAGGCATTCGCAGATCGCTTTCTCCTGCCAACATCAAGGCGCTGATGACGGCTGTTACCTCGCCCCACAGCAAGCAGACCAAGGATATTCTGACTACCTTTAAGCCGGATATTGTGATTGGTACCGGCGGATACGTCTGCTGGCCCTTGCTTCGTGCGGCGGCCTATGCGGGCATCCCTACCATGGTGCACGAATCCAACTGTCAGCCCGGCTTGGCGGTAAAGGTGCTGCAATACAGCATCGATACGATTTTGCTGAATTTTGCCAAGACGGAGCAGTATCTTAAAAAGCGCAAAAAATGTGTTGTCGTCGGCAATCCTTTGCGTGGCGGTTTTGGTTCTGTTGCAAGTGCAGATGCGCGTGCCAAATTAGGCATTGGTGAGGATGAAACACTTGTGCTTTGCTCGGCGGGAAGCCACGGCTCAGCCTCGGTCAATGCAGCCGTGTTGGAAATGCTGCGTTTGTTGGCACCTACGCGTCCCAATACCCGTTTTGTGCTGTCTGCAGGAACAAAAAATATTGAAACGGCACAGGCACTTTACCGTGAATATGAGCTGGATAAATGCCCTAACGTAATCGTGCAAGACTACATTTACGATATGCCTCTCCAGGTAGCGGCGGCGGACATTGTCATTTCTCGCGCAGGCGCGATGAGCCTGTCTGAGGTTGCTCGTATGGGCAAGGCTTGCGTGGTCATTCCGTCTCCTTATGTGGCTGACAACCATCAGCTGCGCAATGCGACGGCTATGGCCGATCGCGAAGCGGCCTTGTTGGTGGAAGAAAAGGACTTTTCGGGCGGCGCGCTCTCGCGTGCTGCGATTGCTCTGTTGGATGATCCCGATCTGCGCAGAAAACTGCAAAAGAACATTCTCTCGTTTGCCAATGCCGATGCCAATCGCTTGATCTATGAGCGCGTAGTTGCGGCAGTGGATGAGTACAAAAGCCGTAAAAAGAATTCATAAAAAATGTCGATGACAGCTCTTGGGGGTTGCCATCGACATTTTTTTGGTGTATAATATAAAAGATCTTGTGAGAAAGGGAGGTGTGGCAAATGAAACTATTGCGCAGCAAGCGCCATGGGATGCTTCGCGGAATGATCGTCAGACGACCGTCAGGGATGTCGGCGGATGCACGCACCACTCACCCCACATCCGCGCTGATTGCTCTTGCTTCAACGCAAGAGCAGGAGCGCAGACATACGCCCGGCGTGCAGGCGCCGATACCATCCGATGAGCGCTTTGTTCGTCAGTTTCTTCGTGTGTGGACTCGCCGGTTGATGGTGCTATGTGCGCTCGGTGCGATTTGCCTGGCGGCGGCCGTTCCGCTACTCTCGTTGCTCAAGGTCAAGCAAATATCTATCAGCGGACAAGTGTATTACGATGTGCAAACCATTCTGGAAGGGGCAGGGGTTGGCGTAGGAGACGAGCTGTTGTCTTGCTCACCCGGTGAGATTCGGACATCGTTATTACAAAAGTATCCGTATCTGTCGACCGTCAGCGTTGATAGAACGGTGTTTGGTGTGATTAATATTTCCATAACCGAACGTACACCCGTGTGGGCATTGGTGTTATCCGAGGACGGTGTCGCCTTGCTCGATGCGTCGATGAGAGTGCTGGAGATCCGTCCGAAAAGTGAGCTTGACGAAACGGTTTGTGAGATTGAATGTGAACTGTTTTTGCAAAGTGATAACACGGAACAAGACAATGCACAGCCGCAAGAGATTCGTGTCGGTCAGACCTACGATGGCAACGCGGTTGCGATCGCCAAATTGTCTGCTCTTGCACAAGCCATGCAGACCACCGTTTTTGCGCATCCGGCGACGCGTATCGATATGTCCGATCCCTATGATGTAAAAATGATTCTCAAGGACGGAACTGTTTTGATGCTGCACGAGTGCCTCAAGCCTGCAGAGCAACTAAAAGAGGCTCAATTTGCGATGCAAGCTTATTATGCGCAAAGCGGAGTAACAGGGCCGCTTCGCGTAGAGGTGGATGATTCTATTCGCACCAACATTCGTCCTCTCTCATAAAATGAACGATAATGGATAAATGATAAACTTTCTGAAAAAAACATAAAAATTTTTAAAAAAGGTATTGCAAAATTTGCAAAAACGAGGTATCATATAGTATGAAGTATACTCATGTCCACCGACCACGGCCATTTGCGGTGCGGTTCGGAATATATCGGGCATGAACGAAATAACATATTGGAGGTTTTTCAACTATGACGTTCGAACCTGAAGCAACCAACGATTGCGGCGTAAATATTAAAGTGATTGGTGTCGGTGGCGGCGGTAATAACGCAGTCAACCGTATGATCGCAACCAACATCCGTGGCGTACATTTTGTGGCAGTCAATACGGACCGCCAGGTCATCCGCCACAGTGAAGCCAGCAGCCACATCATCATTGGTGAAAAGTACACCAAGGGCTGGGGTGCCGGTGCAAATCCCGAGGTTGGCGCTCGCGCGGCCGAGGAATCCATTGAAGAAATCAAGGCTATGCTCAAGGACGCCGATATGGTGTTCGTTACCGCCGGTATGGGCGGTGGTACTGGTACGGGTGCTGCTCCCGTTGTGGCTCGCGCCGCACAAGAAATGGGCATTCTGACCATCGGTATCGTAACTAAGCCCTTCTCGTTTGAAGGCAGACGCAGAGCAGAGCAGGCTGAAAGAGGTATTGCCGAGTTGCGCAAATACGTTGACTCGCTGGTGGTTATTCCCAATGACCGTCTGCGTCAGGTATCTGATACTCGCATCACGCTGGCTAACGCATTCGAGGTTGCAGACGACGTTTTGCGCCGCGGCGTTCAGTCCATTTCCGACCTGATCAACGTTCCCGGCTTCATCAACCTCGACTTTGCTGACGTTACGTCCGTTATGAAGGACGCAGGCTATGCTCACATGGGTGTTGGTGCTGCTACCGGTAAGGATAAGGCTGAGTTGGCTGCTCGCGCTGCTGTTTTCAGCCCGCTGCTTGAGAGCTCCATCTCGGGCGCACACGGTATTCTGATCAACATCACCGTTTCCCCCGACGTTGGTCTGGAAGAGGTTAACCAGGCATCCGAAATGATCGCTGCAGAGGCTCATCCCGATGCAAGCATCATCTGGGGTGTTGCGTTTGATCCCGATCTGGATGATGAGATGAAGATCACCATCATCGCTACCGGTTTTGCTGAGACCGATGAAGAGCGTCAATCCATCAAGGAGCATCCCGCTGTAACCAGAGCGAACATCGCAGCCAAGGAAGAAGCTGCTGCCGCTGAGGTTGCTGCAGAAGAGAAGGATGACGAGGACATGGATGTCAATGACATCATGGGCTTGTTTCGCGCAGGAAACGGTAGAGGTACTACCAGAAGAAAATAATGAGATCGAGCAAGGCGCGTTTGCCGAGCCTTACGATGAAGGCGAAGATCTGTTTGATGATGTTTTCGTTGCAAAGGAGGACAAGCCTGCCGGCAAGCCCTCACGCCTGACGTCGGCACTTTATCGCTTTGTGACCAACCGCAAGCTGGACGGGCATGATGATCTCTGATACAATCATTAAGAAAACTCCTCAAAGGCAACCACCTTTGAGGAGTTTTTCGTATGTCTTACGCATATAGATTGAACCAAGTCAGCGCGTGGCGG
The DNA here is from genome assembly GCA_017507985.1 of Clostridia bacterium. Classification (GTDB taxonomy): domain Bacteria; phylum Bacillota; class Clostridia; order Oscillospirales; family CAG-272; genus SIG644. The sequence goes on along the minus strand of JAFVZV010000113.1, from coordinate 2,686 downwards.
ACGAATTCGTATTGATAGCCGTGTCCGCGATTTTTCATGGAGAGCAGCATTTTGTGCGTGTCGAGCTTGTCAAACAGTGCGCGGATGCACTCGGGCGGGCAGGTAACGTCAGACGTTCCCAGCGTGAGGAGAACGGGATAGTTCATACGCGGTGCGTGAGTCATGGTGTCCACATAGCCGAGATTGTGCCATGATTGCTCCTCGTTGACCTCGTCGACGCCGGGACGGGCGTGATCGTATGCACCGCGGAAGTTGGATAGCGGATAGTTGGTCAGAAATGGCTCGTCGGCAGCCACACAGCGCACGCCGTGATCGCGGTAGATCGATCCCAAAAGCAGCGAAGCGCCGCCGCCCTGGCTGGTGCCAAAGAAGGACACGCGATCGGGAATGACCGTCGGCTGGGACATGGCCCAACGAATGGCGCCCATCACGTTAAGCATCCAACCGAAATAGCTCTCAAGACTGTACGGATTCTTAGCTGTATTGGGCAGTACCGGCCAGATCGTATTCTGACCGTCGCTGACGCGCAGCTCATTAAGATCGCCACTCGGCGTCCAGTAGCCAAGCGGGGAGAGCTCCAGTACGTTGTAGCCCTCTCCGACCACGTCGGGGTGGAAGGAGGGCTCGGCGCCGTAGCCGGGCGTGTGGACGATCAGAGGGGCGGGGCCCTTCAAAGCAGGCGACCACATGCCATAGAAGGGGCGCATCCCCTCTTGCTCAAAGCGGTACAGCGAGGAGCGGTTCATGTGGTGAATGCCAAGACGGGTACGCTCGCCGCGATCGTTGAGGCGCGTTGCCGTGGCAGGAAGATCGGCCTCGGCCGCCCACAGACGGTCGATCCAAGCGGAAAGCTCCTCTTGAGAGGGGTAAAGATCAAACGGATTTTTTACGTTCATGGTTGTGCTCCTTTGCTCATTTGCGGGTTTGATTATGGTTATGCTTGTATATGAGGGGAATGTCATATGCTTTCAGCGAATCGATAAACAGATTGCCCGCAAAGGCTGATCCGTCATCATAAAAGTGTATGACCTTGTTATCGTTATGATCGAAAAATACGATGCGCGGGGAGGGAAATCCCTGCTCGATCGTGACGCACTTCAACTCGGTGCGAGACACGGACTGCGCGCGTTTGAAGGGCTTGACGTAGGTATATACGCCACCCTTGAGCATGAATTTTTCCCTCGTGTATACGTACAAAAGTACACTTCCGAGAAGGAAGAAGAACAGGAAGATACAGACGATCGGGTAGTTTTCAAGGCGTTCTAACCAATATAGCACGGTGTATGAGAGAAATCCGGCCAGTCCTGCAGAGGTGAAGAAGAGAGAGAATATCAAGACCCAGCGCGGATTTTCAATGACAAAATCGGTATTGGAATTTTCAAGCGGCGGTGTTTTTCGCAGCCACACGACGAGGACGGCTGCCAGAGAGGAGAGCAGCATGCTCAGAAAAACGACCGAGATACTTTGGTTGTGAATGCGGTCGTGTTCAATGGAGTCGAACAAAACCTGATCTCCGACCGTCATTTTGCTGATGAGGGCGTACGTGAATTTTTGATGGTTTTCAAAGACATAAACGGTAACGACATCTCCGGGGCGGAGGGCTTGCAGGCAATCGAGCGTTACGTCGCCAAATTCGTAAAAGACGTAATCAACGTCGTCGTTTTGAAAGTGAATATAGGCGGTATCGTCCTCATACGTGATTTGATCGAGCGTGCGCTCCAATTGGATATACTCCTTGGGAGTACTGACCACGAAGACAAGTAACAGCATAGCAATGGCGGCCACGACGATAAACAACACAGCTTCGCCTTTCATATAGTCTAGCGCGGAGCCTTTATAATGACGTTTCATAGGCAATCTCCTTGGATAATAGCATCACAGATGCGCGCCGTTGGTGGTGACGATGGCGACAGCTGTGCCGGTATCGTCCGTGATGGTGATCTCGTAAAAGCAGTTGCGACGGCCGTCCTTAAGCAACTTAGCTTCACCGTAAAGGATATTGCCGCGCGGAGAGGCAAGGTAGGCGATGTTGGAGGTCACGGTAACGGTGGGGGAAGGGGCGTCGAAATTGGTGGCGACGGCAAACACGAAATCGGCCATGGTGAACATCACCCCGCCCATCACGTGCCCGACGGCGTTCTTGTGGCGTCCGTCCAGCTTCAATTCACATTTGGCGTAATGCTCGCCCACCGCGACAATCTCGATGCCCGTAGCCTCGGTCGCATAGCGGTCAGCGGCGAAAAATTCTCTTGCTCGTTCAAGATCGGTCATGTGATTTATCTCCTCGTTTCGTGTATTTCACCCAAACACCTCGCACGCCGCGACTACGCGCAGCATGTCGAGATCGATGACGTCACGCCCGTAAGCGTCGAAGAAACGGTCACGGTAGCGGTCGGTTTTCAGGTTGAAGAACAGCGACCACGCGCCCCAGAACAGATCGACGTGGCGGTCGCCCACGCCGCCGTTTCCAACGTCGATAAAGCCCGAAAAGCGCCAGTCGTCCAGCATAATGTTGGGCAGGCAATAGTCGCCGTGAAGCATGGTGTCGGACTTAAGGAGGTGTCCTTCGCTTTTCACGACCTGCCACGCCTCGTCCGCAGACGCATAGCCCCAGTTGTCGGGGAAGAGCGAGGTGTCGTAAAGACCGTGCCGGTAATTGTGCTCGGCCAGGGAAAGATAGCGCGCC
>JAFVZV010000112.1 GCA_017507985.1 Clostridia bacterium | reverse complement strand
GGTTCAGCGGCCGACCGCCCAGCGCACACCGACACAGCCTGTCGCACAGCCTGCGGCTCAGCGTGTCCCGCGCGCCGTGCCGATGCCCACACCCGCTCAGCGCCGCGCCGCCGATGCGCCGACCACCCAGGTCGACATCGCGTCCCGCCCGGCACAGCCCGACGATTCTGCGACCCGTCAGATCGCGGTCAAGCCCCAGAAGAAGCGCGCGCCCGAGCCGAAGCCCGAGAAAAAGAAAAAGCACATGTCAGAGGGGGCGGCAACCCTGCTCAGCGTGGTGAAGGCGATCACCTACATCGTTTTCGTCATCGTCATCGCCGGCTTCCTCTCTTACTATACCATCCGCATTGCCAATGATATGTTCGCCTTCGTCAAGTCGGATGAGCATGTCACCATCACCATCCCCGAGAACGCGACCATCTACGATGTCAGCGAAGCGCTGGCCGAGGCGGGCGTCATCGAATACCCCGATGTCTTCGTTCTGTATTCCAAGCTCAATCACGACAACGGCAAGTTCGTGGCCGGCGACTACGGCGAGATCAATGGCATGATGAACTACGACGAGCTGCTGATGGCCTTCAAGGAGCACAACGTCCGTGAGCGCATCTGGATCACCATCCCCGAGGGCTACACCATCGACGAGATTATCGCCCTCTTCATCGAGAAGGGGGTCGGCATGGTCGAGCGCACCGAGGACAACTGGGAGACGGCCAACCGCGCGGACTACGTCGCCGCCGTCAATAACCTCGAGCTCTACGCTGAGTATTTTGAGTTTGTCCGCCTGCTGATGAACAACCCCATTCCCAACCGCACCTACGCCCTCGAGGGCTACCTCTTCCCCGACACCTACGAGTTCTACACCGACTCCAAGCCCTCGCAGATCATCTACAAGCTGCTGTCCCGCTTCAACAGCGTCTTCAAGGAGGAGTTCTACACCCGCGCCGCCGACCTCGGCTACACCGTGGACGAGATTATCACCCTCGCCTCGATGATCGAGAAGGAGACCCGCCTCTACTACGAGTTCGAGCAGGTTTCTTCGGTCTTCCACAACCGCCTCCGCGACCCCGCCAATTACCCATACCTTGAGAGCGACGCCACCATCATGTATGCCATCCATCACGACACCGGTGAGCGCAAGGAGGAGATGACCGGCGCCGATACCGCCTACGTCTCCCCCTATAACACCTATACCAACACCGGCCTGCCCCCCGGCCCCATCGCCAACCCCAGCTATCAGGCCATCACCTGCGCGCTCTACCCCGAGGATACCGCCTTCTACTATTTCGTCTCCCGCAAAAACGGCGAGACCATCTTCTCCAAAACCTTCCCCGAACACCAGGCCGCCGTCGCCGAAGTCGCCCGGGAGGGGTAATCTTGATTTGTTTTTCTCGGGGAGGCCCTTTTTGCAAAAAGGGCCTCCCCGAACCCCTCCCCAAAAACCTTTGAAGAAAAAGAAGGACGCATCTAATCTGATGCGTCCTTCGTTTTGACCCAAAAGCTTTTGGAAAAGCAACAGATAGGACATATTTTTTTAAAGGAGCGCTCGCATTCAGGTAGAGCCGAATAAAAAACAAGAGGTATTGTGAAAAACACAGTACCTCTTTCGTATTGTATTGAATGCAATTGTTCTTCCGTTGCTCGTTTGTTGATTATATTTATCTCAAAAAGCTTGTACGTATCAAGTATTTTTCATAACAATAGATCCAACGCACTCGCTGACGTGCTCACATGCATCTGAGCAAGCCTCAAGACAATCGTAGATCTTATACCAAGAGAGCGTTACGAGAACGTCGGTGGATTTCTTCGTAAGCTCATGCATCGTAATGAGGTAGAGCTTATCACACTCCTCCTCCACGTCGTTGCAGGCAACGATAAGCGGATGAAGCTTCTTTGACTTTTTGAAGTTCTCGAACTCACCCATGATCTCGCCAAGCAGATTGCAGGCTTTAACAAGGTGCTTTGCATATTCGATTGCGGCGGGCTCTATCATCTGAATATTGTAGATGTAGAGCTTCTGTAATACTTCCTCAAGCAAGTCGAGCACGGTATCAAGCTGTTGGCTCATCATATCGAGATCCTCGCGGTCAACAGGCGTTACGAACGCCTTTGCGAGCATTTCGTTCATCTCGTGCTTCTTCATATCCGCACTGTGCTCGTATGTATGCATTTCTTCAAGCATCTTTTCGATGTTGTTTGCGTCATAGTTTTCAAGGCATTCAACAAGATAGGTTGCCGCCTTTTTTGCAAGAGCAGTGCACGCCACATAGTTTTCAAAATAAATTTTATCGCCTTTAGCCATTTGGTTTTTTCCTTTTTGTTAGTTGAAGATAAGCAAGAACAGTTTTGTCACTAAGAATGCAAGCAAACCGCATCCGGGGAACGTAAGGATCCAAGTCATAACCATTTCCTTTACGACGCCGAAATTGATGGCGGACACTCGTTTTACCGCACCGACACCCATAATAGAGGTAGTCTTTACGTGGGTGGTGGATACGGGAAGTCCAAATACCGAGCAGAAGACAAGAGAGATTGCCGATGCAACATCTGCCGAGAAGCCCTGATACTTTTCAAGCTTAACCATATCCATGCCGACAGATTTGATGATTTTCTTACCGCCGATTGCCGTCCCTGCCGCCATAATAAGCGAGCAAATGATCATAAGCCAAGTCGGAATTGCAAAGGAGGTTGCGGCAGAGCCCGTGCCTTGCAGCGTGAATACGCACAAGAGAATGATCCCCATAAACTTCTGTCCATCCTGTGCTCCATGCATAAATGCCATTGCAGCAGCACCCACGATTTGCGCACCCTTGAAGAACGGCTCGGTTTTCGGTCTGTTCATCTGGTAACAGATCTGCGTAACAAGCTTTCCGATCAGCCAGGCAAGTCCAAATCCAAGTACAACCGAGATCACAATACCGATCAGAACCTTGCTCCATTCGCTCCAGACGATCGCATCAAGACCGGTCAGCGCCATAGCACCTCCTGTGAGTCCTGCAATCAGCGCGTGGCTCTCGCTAGTCGGGATGCCGAACACCCAAGCAAGCGTTGCCCAGATAACGATTGCAAGCATCGCTGCACACAAAACGATGATAATGGTTTTTCCGGAGTTCTCTCCGAAATCCACCATACTCGTAATGGTCACGGCAACTTTGTTGCTGACCTGCGTCATGATAAACACGCCGAGAAAATTGAACAATGCTGCCATCAGTATCGCTGCCTTCGGTGGCATACATCTTGTTACGACACAGGTGGCAATGGCGTTTGGCGCATCTGTCCAACCGTTAACCAATATAACACCAAGCGTCAGTGATACGGCGGCAAACAACAGCGGATTTACCGTCATCTGCCCCCAAAATTCTAAAAATCCCATAGGTTGTGCTTCCTTATATCGTTTACAAGCGACAAGCACTTGATATTTATAAACAAACCGATTCTAACCCATTTTAAAACATTATATCGTGATTTTTGCGTTTTGTCAATATGCTTCGTGAGCTTTCTAAATCACCTTACGGAAATCAAGCTAAAACAATGACATTATTATCCCTGACAAGCACTGCGTTTTTTATAAAAATACGGCATATCTCGAAAGAGATATGCCGTATTTTTGAAAACTTTCCTTTAACGTACAGCGCTAATCTGATGCGTCCATTTTCTGTGTGAAAGTTTTTAGAAGGGGGTGCGGGGGAAACCTTTTACCCCTCTTTAGCGTCGTATTGCGCATTTCAGC
>JAFVZV010000111.1 GCA_017507985.1 Clostridia bacterium | reverse complement strand
TAAGGAGATGTACGCCGATCTCGGCGTCGCGCCCGATACGCCGCTGCCGACCACGGGAGACCTTTCCCATTTGGCAGAGCAGGGCGTGTTGCTGCTCAACAGCGTGCTGACCGTCCGCCGCGGTGAAGCGGCAAGCCACCGAGGGCAGGGCTGGGAGGCCTTTACCGACGCGGTGCTGTGCGCGCTGGACGCGTCCGATGCTCCCATCGCCTTCATTCTTTGGGGCAAAGATGCCCGTGCCAAGCGCAAATATCTGCAAAACCCTAAGCATCTGATCATCGAGTCCGACCACCCAAGTCCCCTGTCGGCCTGGCGCGGATTTTTTGGCTCGCGCCCCTTCAGCCGCGTCAACGAATATCTCGCGGCCAACGGAGCTCACCCGATCAAGTGGCTGTGAGGACAAAAAAAGGAACCATCCGAGGATGGTTCCTTTTTTATGTTGAATGGTATTACTTTTCAGCGTCGGGCTGATATTTGCCAGTGATGCGTGCAACCGAGAACAAGATCCAGTTGGCGTGCTCCTGGTTAGCGGAGTCGGAAACAGAACCGCCCTTGACCCAAACCTCGGGATAAACTTCAGCGGAGTTGACCTCCATGAAGGAGATCAGTTCTTCGACGCGCTCGGTATTGCCCATCTTCCAGTTGTAGTGCAGTTCCCAAGCGAAGCCCTTGCCGATGACGTGGTTGCCGATCTTGGTGGTCTTGTCGTTCTTATTCAGATTGACAACGACACCCAGCATATTGTAGCCGTCGTAATTGTCCGAGCCGGTCTTGACGTATGCCTCGTAGGTGTTAGCCATAATCTCCTCGTCCATGGCGTACCAATCGGCAGCGATGGGAGCGAGGTTGACAAACGAGAAGCCCTTGTATACGCGGTAGCCTTCCTCGGTCGTGTAAGCGTAGCCGTCATAGTTCTTGCCGTTTTCAACGTCGATCATCTCGGTGTAGATGGTCTTGCCGCCAAAGTCGCAGGTCAGCTTTTCATGGATAGCGTCGGCGAGATCGTCAGCATATGCCGCATATTCGGTTGCCTTGTCTTCCGTGCCGAACACGCTTGCGACCCGGCTCATCTTGTGCATTGCTTCGGATGCGAAGACGTTGGTGATCAGATCAAATGCCTTCCAGTATCTGCCGTCGCGTGAGTGCTCGTAGCTGGGGGTGTACATCAGACCGTAGTCTTCGTCGATGAAGCCGATATTGCCGCTGATGGTGCCTTCCGTATTAAAGAAGTATTCAGCGTAAGCGGACATCTGGGGATATACTGCCTTGATGAACTCGTCGTACTGACCCTTGAAGTTCTTTTCTGCTTCCAGCGCGAACATGGCAAACGAGTTCATCCACATATAGTGACCGTCAACCTGAACGGCGGTGGAGATGGGCTTGACGTTGCTGCAACCGACTGTGTAGGACAGAAGCACGTTGTCGCCATCCTTCTGACCAAACCACTTGACGCTACCGTCTCGGGATGCGCTCACCTTGATGGTGTAGACAGCATCAGCGGCAACGTCGGTCACGGGCAGGCAAAATTCAAACTTATGCAGCTCTGCTTTGTCCGTCAGCGTAGACAGCGCGCAGGTGATCTCATCCACTACCTGATCGCCCTTGTACAGCGAAACGGTATAGGTATCGTTCTCGCCAATGGTACCAACAGCAGCCAGATACAGAGCGGCCGAGGTTACCTTTTGAGAGGACAGTTCTGCGGGCAATGTCAAAGAAGCAACGTTGCTGCCGCCCAGTGTGACGGAGCCGGCAAGCTTGCTGCCCGAGTATTTGGGGGTGATCACCAGGTAATGAGAATCAGCGGACATCATTTCCCAAGCGGTGCGGCCGCTATCGGTCCAGATGGTCAGCGTGTACTGTGCGCCCTCGGTGAGTGTCAGGCCCATATCCAGCGTCAGAATGGTGGTGCTTTCAGGAACGTCGAGTGTGACTTCCTTGAGGACCTTGCCGCTGGCATCTGTCAGCTTTGCATGCGCCTTGGTTGCCTCGTTACTGGTCAGTGCGATGTCGATCTTGTCCATGCGGTCACCTGCCATGGTGAAGGTCTGCTTTGCCGCGTTGCTCTCACCGGTAATGGTCGTGTTGGGGCGGATCTGATAGCCGATCGAATGCGTTTCCTTGATCCAACCGCCGTATGCGGGGAGGTCAAAGTTGTGTGCGCCGCCTGCACTCAATTTACCAAAGGCAACGACGTTGCCGTCCGAAATCTCACCGGCAACGGTGAATACGTAGGTCTGATTGGGTACAACGCTGATGGGCTCATCGAATATGAACTTAGCCCACTTACCATCGGTAACAACGTCTTTGACATCAAACTCCATTTCTGCCACCGAGGCATCTCCGGGAGCGTTACCGATGTCAAGATGGATCTTACCGTTCTTGGCGCTGATTTCAAGTGCGATGATCATCTCGCAAATGTTATTAAAGGGAACGCTGAATTCCTGAGCTGCCTGATTGTTAGGCAGAACGACTTTGTACAGTGCGTCGGTATTACCCATCTGTGAGACGCTCTGGCCACCATTGACAATGGCGGGAGCCGTTGTCTCGCCGGCCACAAAATCGTACAGCTTGTCATCATTCAGCGGATTCATGATATGGATCGCGTGATCAACGCCGAGAGCCTTATGGTAGGCTGCCATGTATTTCAAAATATTCATAGCGGCATCCATGTCGCCTTGAGCGATGTGTGCCATGACCTGAATGGACGCGTCGCGTACGAACATACCGTCGTAAGCGCCGGTCAGCGAGGTCTGGGCATAGCCGTCCTGCATCAGACGGTCAAGCATGGTCTGATAGGTTGCATTGTAAAGCAGATTGCCTTTTTCGGTTAATTTAACGAATCCGTCGTCCACGGGGGGGTCCTCCTTGCCATCATCGGGATCTTTGCCATCATCGGGATCTTTGCCATCATCGGGATCTTTGCCGTCGTCGGGCGGGGTGGTGTCACCGGGTTTTTCTTCGTCATCCGGCGGGGTGTTCGGTTCAGCGGGTGTACAGGCGCTGAGTAGCATGGTGAATGCAAGCAGCAGGCACAGCAACATGACCGAAAGTCTGCGAGTAAATTGCGATTTCATGGTTCTTTCTCCTTACTGAATATAATGAGGGAAATCCCTTAAATCAAGTATACCATGAGCAGGCGGTATTGTCAATGTCAAAGTTGTTTCTTTTTTGTACGATCTTGCGATTGTTCGTATAAAAAACTGAAAAATATGCTTGACAAACGCTTAATTTGTGCTATAATATACACATGACGTTAGCACTCAAGAGACAAGAGTGCTAATCTCGCAAAAAAGAAGGAGAAACCAAATGGCAAAAAAGCAATTTAAAACCGAGTCGAAAAAGTTGCTCGATATGATGATCAATTCGATATATACCCACAAGGAGATTTTTTTGCGCGAGCTGATCTCCAACGCCAGCGATGCGCTGGATAAGCTATATTTCCGTTCGCTGACCGATGATAGCATTTTGCTGTCAAGAGGCGATTACGCGATCACGCTGTTCGCTGATGAAGCGGAGCGCACGCTGACAATTGCCGATAACGGTTGCGGTATGAGCCGTGAGGAGCTGGAGAACAATCTCGGCACCATCGCCAAGAGCGGATCATTCGATTTCAAGCGCGAGCACACACAGGAACAGGAAGACATTTCCATCATCGGCCAGTTCGGCGTCGGATTCTACTCTGCCTTTATGGTGGCGGATCGTATCACGGTCGAAAGCCGCGCACACGGCGCAGACGAGGCGTGGCGCTGGGAGTCCGAGGGCGCGGACGGCTATACCATCGAACCGTGTGAAAAAGTCGAGGCAGGTACGGTCATCACGCTGCATTTGTTGCCCGATACTGAGGATGAAAAATACGGCGAGTATTTGAATGAGTATAAGCTGCGTGGCTTGGTTCGCAAGTATTCTGACTATATCCGTTACCCCATCAAGATGGAGGTCAGCGAGAGCCGCGCAGTTGAGGGAGACGAGGACAAATTCGAAACGGTCAAGACGCTCAAAACGCTTAATAGCATGGTGCCGCTGTGGAAAAAGAATCCTAGCGAGGTGAGCGAGGAGGAATATCACGGCTTCTACCGCGATAAGTTTTTTGATTTTGACCCACCTGCCAAGGTCATACACGTGCGTGCCGAGGGTCTTGCGACCTACGAGGCGCTGCTGTATATTCCTGCCAAGGCACCTTACAACTACTACACCACCGAATATCAGCGCGGCTTGCAGCTGTATTCGAGCGGCGTGATGATCATGGAAAAGTGCGAGGATCTGTTGCCCGACTACTTCGGCTTTGTCCGCGGTCTGGTTGACAGCGCCGATCTGTCGCTAAATATCTCGCGCGAGATGCTGCAGCACGACCGCCAGCTCAAGGTCATGGCCAAGGCGATCGAAAAGAGAATCCGCACAGAGCTTGAAAAAATGCTGGCTAATGACCGCGAGAAATACGAGGCCTTCTTTGACGCCTTTGGTCTGCAGATCAAATACGGTCTGTACGCCGATTACGGCGCGCACAAGGACGAGCTGAAGAATCTGATGCTGCTTCGCGTGGGCAAGGAGGGCAAGTACACTACGCTTGGAGAGTACGTCTCCCGTATGCCCGAGGAGCAAAAAGCCATTTACTACGCCTGCGGCGAGACGGTCGACCGTATTGCGCTACTGCCCCAGGTCGAGGCGGTCGAGGATCGCGGCTACGAGGTGCTGTACCTGAGTGACGACGTGGACGAGTTTGCGCTCCGCATGCTGGACGAATACGAGGGCAAGAAGTTTGCCAACGTATGCACCGAGCAGCTGGACATCGCTTCGGACGAGGAGAAGGAGCAGATCAAGCAAAAGAACGCCGACGCCTCGGCCCTCCTTGCCTATATGAAGGAGGTACTGGGCGACGAGGTGCAGGCGGTGCGTCTGACCTCCACCCTCAAGCATCATCCCGTCAGCCTTGCCAGCGAGGGCGGGCTTTCGGTCGAGATGGAAAAGGTGCTGAACAAAATGCCCGGCGCGCAGGGAGCCAAGGCAACACTGGTGCTGGAGATCAACGCCGAGCATGCCGTCGCCGCCAAGCTGACGTCACTGTATGAGAGCGACCGCGAGCGCGTGGCAGACTACACCAAGATTTTGTACGCCCAGGCACGACTCATCAGCGGACTGCCCGTGGATAATCCTGCAGAGTTGAGCGATCTTGTTTGCTCGCTGATGTAAAAGGAATAAAAGAAAAAAGGCAACTGCAAAGCTGCCTTTTTTCTATGTTAAAACCGTCCTCCGCGGCCGCCGGAGCGACTACCTCCACCCGAGCGTCCGCCGCTGCTCGTGTCCTTGGGCTTGGGACGGCGATGCACCGTGCGGTACAGATAAAGATCACGGGATGAAGTCAGCTGCATACTGCCGGGGCGGGTGTATTCGTGTGCCTCGCGGCGAGGACGCACGCTCTTGAGCTTAGAGCGCATGACGCTGACGGTGATCAGTCCCGCCGCCACGCCGATCACAAGCGCGAGCAGGATATGCTGTCCCCAAGGGAAGGAGCCTCGATAGATCTCGCCCTCCCGACCCATGGTCAGATACTCGTCGCACAGGCGCATATAACTCATAAACGCCTGCTCGTAATCGTTCTCACGCAGGAAGGGGAGCATACCGTCCTCGATATCGTCAAGCGCGGCATCGGTCAGATAATCGTAAGCGTCGCCCTTGGTGTAGATGTACCACTCGCGCTCCTCCATGGCGATGAGAAGCAGCACGCCGTCGGTATACGGATAGCCTGCCTTTTTGTAATAGTGTTTGGTGTAGTAGCCAATATCCTCATAGTCGATGGTTTCGACGGTGGCGATGGCAACGGTCAGCTGCAACCGCTCGCTCATTTCCTTCAGCGTAGCATCGGTCCATGCGCCCGTGAGATTGTCAAGCGTGTGACCGTCGTCTTGGAAATAGGACTTGCGCGTGGACTGCGCGCTGACCGACAAGGGAAGTGCTACGATCAAAAGCAGAGCTGCGGTCAGGCAGATCAGTTTCTTTACTATATTCTTCATGTCCGCAACTCCTTACAGCAGCCAAATGAGGTAGGACAGGGCGAAGGCGGCAGCCCCCACGGCAGCGGTGAGTCCGCCGAGCCACCTGAAGTAGGCGCCCCAATCCGTTGGAAGATTGCCCACGAACTTGCCCGTCTGCCCGTTCATGGCGAAGGTGTATTTTTCGCCCTTGTAGGTGGTGTTGAACAGCCACACGGGGTAAAGGGCGTAGTGCGATTTGCCGTCGTGCAGACGGATGGAGGCGTGCTCGTTGATCAGACTCGAATAGCCGTGAATGGTCGCCTCAAAGGCGTCGCGGGTGCTCTGGCGCACTCTTGCGTTGGCGCGCTCCACGCTTTGCTCGGATGATACGTCGTATTTGTCGGCGAGATAGCCCGCAAGATAGGCGGTCTGGAAATCGACGGCCTGGGAAAAATCGAACGGCTCAAGCGATTCCATCAGATCGTCCGCCATTTTGGTCGATCCGTCCACGGGAATGCGGTCAAAGGCGATGCATCCTGCGCGGTGGATGGAATAATAGCGCGTTTCGGTGTAGTAATAATTGGCGTCGCTCCAGGTGCGAACACGGGTGCCGCGATAACGCATTTTGGCATCCACGTCGGTGTCGAACAGCCAAAACGGCACGTAAATACCGCGGATCTCATCGATGTGGTGCTCGGTCTTGAATACCTTGGGCAACAGACGCTTTTTGGAAAGATGCTTGCGCAGGCCTTCCTTGGCGGCCTCTTTGTCCAACTTAAACGGGATGACGAAGTCGGGCTTGAGCTCGCCTGCAAGATTGCCCATGATCACAACGGGATTGTCACAGTAGGGGCACTTGGTCGCGGCCATATGCTCGTCACCGACGATCTGGCCGCCGCACGACTCGCAGACATACACGCGTATGCCGTCTGCCTCGCCCTCGCCCCACTCGCCGCCGGCATGGCTTTCCCAGGTGAGATCGTCCTCGGCGGTATCCTTGAGCTCCTCGTCGTAGGCCTTGAGCGTTTCGACGTCAAATTCGGTGTCGCAATACGGACACTTCATTTTTTGCCGTTCGCTGTCAAATTCGATGGCACCGCCGCACGAGGGGCATTTATATTGTAATAATGCAGCCATAGCAATCGGCTCCCTTCATGCGGTTATTGGATGTCGGAGCTGTCAAACCGATCGCCGCACTCGGGGCAGAATTTGGGCGGATTCGTGGGATCCTCGGGCTCCCAACCGCATTTGTCACAGCGATACAGGGGGGCGTCTGCAGGCTTCTTTGCCCCACATTCGGAGCAGAATTTTCCTTTGTTAATATGACCGCAGGCACACGTCCAGCCGGCCTCAGGGCGCTTGGCACCGCACTCGGTACAGAACTTGCCCGTCATGAGTGCACCGCACACGCATTTCCAACTGTCTGCGGCAGGCGCGGGAGCAGAAGAAGGGGCTTCGGATTGCTTGGGATTCATCGCGAACAGCTGTTGAGCGTTGGCACCACCTGCGGCCGAGGCCATACCCATGCCCATAAAGCCGGTCATCGCACCCGCTTGATTGCCGGCGGCGGTGCGCATGGCATCCGCTTGAGCATCGATCAGTGTGGCTGCGGCCATGTTGGTGTCGCGTAAAACGGCGCTCTTTTGCAGTGTTTTGATCATTTCGGCATCCTCGTCGGGCAGGGTGACTGAGCCCAACGCTACGCTGACAACGCACAAGCCGCGCAGATCGCTCCACTTGGCTGAGAGCGCCTCGTTCATGGCCGCCTCCAGCTCGGTCGTATGCGCCACGATCTGATTGGGACGCATCTCCAGCGCGGACAGCTTGGCAAAGGCGGGCTGTAGTGCGCTGATAAATTCAGCCTTGAGCTGGGAATCCAGCTCATCGCGGGTGTAGCTGTGCTCGACATTGCCGCAGACGTTGGTGTAGAACAAAATGGGGTCAGCGATCTTGTAAGAGTAGATACCAGAGCAGCGTACCGATACGTCCACGTCAAGCCCGATGCGGGAATCGACCACGCGGAAGGGAATGGGGTTGGGCGTGCCGAATTTATTATCGATCAGCTCTTTGGTGTTAAAATAGTAAACGCGCTGATCCTTACCCGTGTCACCGCCGTAGGTAAAACGGCGACCAAAGGTCTTGAACGAATCGAGAATACTCTGACCAAGCGAGCCTGCAAAAATGCTGGGCTCGCTGGAGCTGTCATAGGTATACTGCCCCGGCTCGGCGCAGACCTCAACGACCTTGCCCTGCTCGACGATGATCATGCACTGACCGTCGGCAACGGCAATGCCCGAGCCGTTCGAAATGATATTATCGCTGCCGCGACGGTTGGATGAGCGGCCGCTGATGCGCTTTTGTCCCTTGGTTACCATGACGTTTTTGTCCATGGCCTCGCAATAGAAAAATTCCTTCCATTGATCAGCGAGCGTGCTGTTAGCGGCACCGAAAAATGCTTTGATCAATCCCATAGTATAACTCCTTTCGCCGCGATGCGGCCTTTGTTTTTTTATTGTGGTTTGTTAGGTGAAATGACAGTTGTTTTGATGATTTAGTATAGCACAAATAAAAAAAGATGTCAAGGGCGCAGGGGAGGGGAGAAGTTGTTTGACCTTTAGCCCTCCCCCCTTCGTTCACAAAAACCGGGCGCAGCCCAATGGACTGCGCCCGAATGCCCATATTATTTCCATTCCAGATCCTGACGAACCAGCTCAAAATAGTTGTAAATATCAACGACCACCACTTCCTTGTCCGGATTGGCCTCTTGATACTTTTCCACCATTTCGCACATGACCGTCGGCGTCGACCATACGCAACGCAACAGATTGAGGGATGCGCCGCTGTTGCTCTTGCCAAACTGCGTGTTTACAACCTTTTCCAGATTTTGCGCACCGACCACGGGATCGTAGCGGTCGTATCCGCCGCCCAGAAGGGCAGTGACCACCGTATCCTCATACAGATACGTCTTATTCTGAGCAACGGTAGCAATGCCGTCCTTTGCAAACTTGATCATCCATTTCAGATCATCTGCGTCCAAACCCTGATTGTCCAGTACCATGGGAGCGATGCTCATGTCGGCGCGCTCAAAATATTCGACGTTGTGCTGTGCTATCAAGGGCCACAGCTCATCCGGCACGCGGCTGGGCATGAAATAGCCTGCCGCACTTGCGTCGGATACGAAATAGTCGTTAGGCGTCGCAGTCTCGTAATAGTACTCGATCAGGTCGGGATAGGTGTCGATCAGATTAGGATTGATCGCCCAGGCAAAGGGGATCTCGCCGCGTCTGGGATCGTCCCAGGCCTGCTTGAGATAGCGGTAAACGGGGTGGGTAGAGTCGTAGTCACCCATAAAGAAGCAGATATAAACCACGCCCTTTTCCAAATCGATGTATTCATCGGGGCGGTTGTTTTCCAGCGCCTTTGCGCCGTCGTACATGCCGTGGAAGCTTTCGTTGTAAGCCGCGTCGATGCAGGTGTTGTGGTAGCCGTTGTAGGGGGTCATCAGAGCGGCGTATTCCCATTCGGTCTTTACCGTTCCGTGGGTCGAGGTGGAGTTGTTTCCGGCCTGGCTGTATTTCTGGTGCTCGAAGAAGCCACAGACCTCAAAGGGCGCGGTATCTTTGGTGGCCCCCAGCATATAGTCGTAAATGCGCAGAAGTGTTTGCTTGTCAAGACCGACGTCCTGCTCGGGATCGTCCAAGGGAGCCTCGTCACCCCAAGGGGAGAGATCGTACACGAAGGCGCGCTGATAGACGCCCCAGTCGCGCACGACGGTGTAAGAAAGATTTGCCTTCTCGCGGAAGGAGTAGGAGTCGATGTAGCTGCAAAGGAAATCGGTCGAGCAAAGCCCCTTTTCAAGATAATTCTCGATGGCCCATACGTAAGCGTCGTTTTTGGCGCTACCTGTCTTACTGCCGTCGAACTTATCGACCAGATCGAACAGCTTGATATCGTTGCTCAAAAGATGCTCGTAGCGGTCAAACATTTGCTCGGTCATGGCCACACCGTCCTCAACGCCTGCCATGGTGCAGGCGACGTTGACGGTCGCGGGGACGTTCGGGTCCCAGATGATGACGGCCTTGATGTAGTCTTTGCTGAGCGTGAGCAGCTCCTCAAAACCGGTCAGCTCCAGCCATTCGACGTCTTCCAGCCAGCGGCCTTCTTCACTCAATACCTCCAGCCAACCGGCCGTTTCGGCATTGCAGTCGACGTACACCTTGTTGGGAGATTCGCGGTTCATGATACCTTGAATGCAGGCCGTTGCGACGGACTCGTCGTAGCGCTCCTTGTGGGTAGATCCTCCCGCAGCGGGAACCTTGAAATATACGCCTTCCGGAACTGTAAATATACCCGTAGCCTCCAGTTTTTGCGACGTGTATATCACGCTGTCGCTTTGGTAAAGATGCTTGCTGGTAAACGTATTGATCGCCATTTGAAGACCACGGTCGTTTTTGGCGACGATGCAGATCTTTTTACCGATCACGCAGATCAGATAATCCGTTTTCTTGTCGGTGGCGTTCAGCTTTTCCATCGCCTGTGCGCTCTCGGGACGTTCGGTGTTGCCAATCAGAATTTCGCAATCCAACACGGGCGTTCCGTAAGGACCGCTGTAGTCGGTGCCGATGGCGATCTCGGTGCCTGTCTTTTCGCGGATGGCCTTCATCAGCTCGACGGCACACTTGACCTCGTTCGCCTGCGTACTGAGCTTATCGCCGCGGATGATCTGCGTGCCGAAAACGACATCACTGACCACGCCGCTCAGATAAAGGCGCTCGGTGGGGGGGACGGTGTCCTGGTTTTCATTCTCAGGCGGCGTGGGCGTAGGCTTGCAAGCGACGAACAGAGAGGAACACATCAAAATGGCAAGCAATAGGCAAAGAAACTTTTTCACGATTGGACCTCCAAATAGATCAGTTCTCCAGATCCTGTGTCAGCAGGTTGAAGTAATTGTATATATCAACGACAACGACGTTTTCGTTGGGATGAGCGGCCTTATAGTTTTCAACGACCTCGCAGATGTACGAGGGGCTCTTCCATACGACGCGGATAAGCGAGAGCGAGGAGCCGCTCTTGGTGGCACCCAGCTTGCGGCTGTAGCCGTAGCGAACGATGTTCTCGAGCGATGCAACACCCGATTCCACCGAAGAAGAATTGAAACTGTTGTCCAATCGGTCGGTGGGCGTGTCGCCATACATACCGGCAGGTGCCTGCGAGCCGCCCTGACCGTGCTGGTCGATGATGATGGTCGCCAGACCGTCAGGAGCGAACTGCGACATCATTTCAAGCGACTGTTCATCCAGACGATCCTGGTCGAGGATCATGGGCGCGATGGTCATATCGGCACGCTCGAAGTATTCGATGTTATGGTCAACCATGATGTCCCACGTCTCGTCGGGCACACGGCTGGGATTAAAGTAGCCCGCCGCACTGGCATCCGAGGTGAAATAGTCATTGGGGGTTGCGGTTTCGTAGTAATATTCGATAATATCGGGATAGGTGTCCAGCAAATTGGGATTGATGCCCCAAGCCAGTGGCAATTCTCCACGTCTGGGATCGGCCCAGTGATCCTGCAGGAAGCGGTAAAGAGGATAGGTCGAGTCGTAGTCGGCCATGAAGAAGCAGAGATAAGTGGTGTTATCCTCCAGCTCCAACTCCTCCTCGGGGCGATTGTTCTCGAGCTGCTGTGCGCCTTCGTACTGGCTGTGGAAGCTTTCATTCCAGCTCCATTCGATGCAGGTGTTGTGGTAGCCGTTGTAGGCACTGATAACCCAGACGTACTCCCACTCGGTGGGAACGGTATCGTGTCTGGAGTTGAAATTCTGACCGCCGTTGATGCTGTACTTAGTGAAATCGAAGAATCCTGCCATCTCGTACGGTGCGCTGTCTTTGGTCTGTTCCATCAAATATTCCAGCACGCGGGTAAAGGTTGCGTAGTCGGTACCGATTTTCTGATTGGGATCGTCAAGGGGGGCTTCGTCGTTCCAAGGCGAGAGGTCGATGACGAAGGCGCGGTTATAAACGGCCCAATCGCGGATGGATACGTAAGCGTCATCTCCACCGTCACGGCGACCGCTGGGACCATGGATGTTCCAGGCGTCCATATAGTGGCAAAGAAGATCGGTTGAGCAAAGGCCCTTTTCAAGATAGTTTTCGATGGCCCAAAGATAGGCATCGTTTTTGGCACTGCCCGTATCGTTACCGAAGAACATATCGCGTAGGTCGATGATTTCGGCGTTGTTCAGCTTCAGCTCATACTTTTTATACATTTCATACGTCATAACCAGGCCGTCCTCAACGCCCGCCACGGTGGTAGCGACGTTGACCGTCGCGGGAACGTTGGTGTCCCAGATAACAACTGCCTTAACGTAAGAGGCGAACAAGTCAAGCAGCTCGTCAAAGCCGTCCAGCTTTTCAAAGGTGACCTTCTCCAGCCAGCGCCCCTCTTCTTTCATCGTCTTGAGCCACTTATCGTTGCCTCCGCCCGAGTTGACGTAGACCTTGGATTTGGATTCGCGGTTGACGATACCCTGCAGGCAAGCAAGAGCCAGCGCGGTATCATATTTGGCGGCACCGCTGCCACCGGCAGATGCAACTTCGTAATACACGGTATACTCTCCTTTGTAATCCAACGATGCGGGAACTTTGAGCGACGCGGTTTGTGCGTCGACGTAGTGCTCGATGAAATAATTGATTGCGTAAGTAATACCCGATGGCGAGGAGGCGGTGATGACCAGCTTGGTGTCTACCATGCGAATGATAAACTCGTTGACGCCCAGATCCTTGTCAGCCTTCGTGCTGTCCTCGCGGTTGGTCGTACCGACCAAAATTTCATACGGGCTTTCGGCAACACCGCCAGCCCCCGTCCAGTCGGTCGTGATGTCAAGATCCGAGTTGAAGCGATTGTTGATCGCCTTGCAAAGCGCGGCGGCACCCTTGGAAATATCCGAGCCCGAATGTACGTTCTCACTTCGGACGACGATATAGGGATGCTCTGCGCCCTCACCCGCCAGCACGATCATAGGCTCGGAAGGCGCGGGTGTCGGCGTTTCGTCTTCGGGCGGCGTAGGTTCGTCGGGACCGCAGGACGTAAGCGCGAGCGGCGAGCAAATAAGCAGTGCACAAAGCAGGCATAATAAGAATGATCTCAAATACGATTTTTTCATTATCAAAGCCTCCATTCATTAGGTAGACGTCTTTGCTACAGTTTATCATAAAATAAAACAAAAGTCAAATCTTTTATTAAAAAAATATGGGCAAAAGAAATAAAAAACAGGCAGAAAGGATGAAATCATAAGCCGGGGAAATATGTAGTTTTTGATATATCGACTTGTAGATTATTAACAATCGATATGATAATATTTTGTTTATTATTAAAATCGTATTCTGACCACGCATTCTTGATTTTAGATACAATATATGCTATAATTAGACATATAGTATTTATTTTGTTATTTATGCAATGCAAACATTGTATTTGGAAATAAGGGAGATCGGATTTTATGAAAAAAGTGAAATGGACGCAGTGTTTATTGGCGCTTGCCATGCTATTTTTGATGATGGCAGTTCTAACTGTTAATGCGGCGGCTGACGATACAGGAACTTCTAAAATTGAAGTTGTTACCGACGGTAGCACTTCAAGTGTGTGCGGCGAGACTGTGTCTTGGCGATATATCGAAAGCGGTAAGACGCTGATCATTTCCGGAACCGGCCCGATGTATGATTATGACTCTCCTTCCAAGACGCCTTGGGCGGCGTATATGACAGACATTGAAACGGTGATCGTCACCGAGGGTGTAACGACCGTCGGCAAAAATGCATTGAACGGCGCT
>JAFVZV010000110.1 GCA_017507985.1 Clostridia bacterium | reverse complement strand
TTTCTGGCTGGATCTGGTACTCGCTTGGACTTTGCTTTGCTCTTGCGCTGATCGACGCGCCCTATCTGCTTCGCAGCGTGCTTCAGCTCTTGCGCCAAAGACGTCAAAAAACTTAAAAAATGCCGAAAAAATTTCAAAAAAGGTATTGCAATTTCAAAAGATGTGTGATATAATAACTGCACTTTGTGTGCAGATGCGTCTGTGACACAGGGAAAGGATGGTCCGCTGCATGCTCGCATGAACATCCGGATAATACGAGGAGGGCTTTACGATGGATCTGATCAAAGCTTTTACAAACGAGCAACTGAAGACTGAGGTGCCCGAAATTAACATCGGTGACACCGTTCGTATCCACAACAAGATCGTTGAGGGTACCCGTGAGAGAATCCAAATGTTCGAAGGTACCGTTATCGCCAAGAACGGCGGCGGCATCTCCGAGACCTTTACCGTTAGACGTATTTCCTACGGCTGCGGCGTGGAGAAGGTATTCCCCATCCACTCCCCTAACGTTGTTAAGGTTGACATCATCCGTTACGGTAAGGTAAGACGCGCTAAGCTGTACTACCTGCGTGACAAGATCGGTAAGGATTCCAAGGTTAAGGAAAAGAAGTAATTCTTCCATAACACGAAGAGAAAAGGACTGTATTTCGGTCTGCACTATATTTCGAAACGGCGCAAATTGAATTTCAATTCGCCTGCGAAGTTGTGCACGCCGTTTGCAGTCCTTTTTTCTGTCATTTGCCAAAAAACTCAAAAATAGCAACTCTACTTGGAGTAGACCGCTCGTAGAGTCTAGGTAGACACCCATTTATTGGTACGTAGAGGCGGCAGAGTCAACGGTTTCTTGACCTTTTGGAGTTATGCTTATATAATAAATAGCATCGAGGGCACCTTGCCCCCTCTCCCAAGGAAAGGAAATTTTCTTATGAATCTCGCAAAACCAATCGTGCCGATTTTTTTCGCCGTTGATGACAACTACGCACCTTATCTCGCCGTTGCCATGCGTTCGCTGATCGACAATGCATCCAACGACTATCAGTATAATATCCATATTTTGATCGATAAGCTCAACGATCAAAACACCGCCATCCTATGCGGCATGGCTGCCGAAAACGTGCATATTGAAACCATCAACGTCACCAACAAATTGGATGCACTGGGCGATATGCTCCATCTTCGCGATTATTATACCAAAACGACTTACTACCGCTTTTTCATCCCTGCTCTGTTCCCACAATACGATCGTGGGCTGTATTTGGATTGTGACATTGTTGTCAACGGAGACATTTCACAGCTATATAACATCCCTATGGGTGACCTGATTTTAGCAGCTGCCCCCGAAGAGGTCATGCGCATGATTGACGTGTTTGGCACTTACGCCGAAGCCGTTTTGGATATTCCCCGCAACGAATATTTCAGCGCAGGTATTCTTGTGATGAATCTGGATAAGATGCGCCGAGTCGCTTTGGAAGAGCAGTTTGTCGAAATTCTCGGCCGCCGCACCTTCCGCGTCACACAGGATCAGGATTATCTCAACGTGCTCTGCCGCGGTGATTTTCTCCTGCTGGATACCGCTTGGAACAAGACAGCTTGCTACGAGGTCGATGTCGATACTCCTGTCAACATCATTCACTATAAAATCAATTGGAAGCCTTGGCACTACAAGGGCATTCGCTTTGAAGAGGATTTTTGGTACTATGCCGAAAAAACCCCCTATGCCAATATGCTGTACACCATGCGTAACGGCTACAGCGACGCGCAGATCGCAAACGACCTGCTTCAATATGAAAATCTTGTCGCGCAGGCGCTCAGTGATACCGCCAAAGCGCGCCAAGGTATTCTCGTATAACAGAAACTTCGGAGGAACACACCATGGAATTGGCACAAGACCGCGTAGAGGTCCTTCGCCGTATTGATGAATACGAGCGTCTGGGATATTTTGACCGCGACGTAGAAAACGATCCCCCGACCCGTCCTTTGCGACCGGGCGAAGTCGATTATACCCTGAAAAAGCTGTCCTCCCGCATCGCAAGCGAGTTTGCCAACGAGGTGGCACGTCGCCATTTTGATAAATGCATTAAGCGAGGCGATCTGGTGATCAAGGAAGTGCGCGGCATCGAAAACTACCGTGCGGTCAAGGATCGCGGCGTTATCATTACCGCCAATCATTTCAATGCGTTTGACAACTACGCGGTATTCAAGGCCATTCAGAAGGACCTGGGAAGAAAACGCCTTTATAAGATCATCCGCGAAGGAAATTACACCTCGTTCCCCGGACTCTACGGCTATTTCTTCCGTCATTGCAACACGCTTCCCTTGTCGGCGGATCATCGTGCCTTTCGTGAGCTGCGCGATGCCATTGGCGTTTTGCTTGGTCGCGGCGAAAAAATCTTGATCTATCCCGAACAAGGTATGTGGTGGAACTACCGTAAGCCTCGCCCCTTAAAGTCGGGAGCATTTCATTTTGCCGCCAAAGAAAACGCCCCCGTTCTTCCCTTCTTTCTGACCATGGAGGACACGGACCGCATCGGTGCGGATGGATTCCCGATTCAAGCCTACACGGTGCATATTTTGCCCGTGATCGAGCCCGATCCTACCTTAACTGCCCGTGAAAATGCCGAACGTATGTGCTCACTCAACTACGAAGCCTGGAAACAGACCTACGAACAATTTTACGGTATTCCGCTAACGTACACGACACAACAATAATCGGAGATCGCTTTATGTTTTATATTTTCATTATCGTCAGCGCAATGGCGCTTATCACTCTCATCAATTCTCTCCTGCTCGCCGATCCGTCGCTTTCGCAGGTAGCAAATCTTGCGCTATCCACCCTGCTTGGCACCATTTCGGTCATCGCGTGGGATGGAATTGTTGCTCTTTTGATCCGTCGGCTGCCCCTTCCCGCCCGCTGGTTTGCTCCCGACAGCAAATCTTTTTTCGTCGGTAAGCGCGAACGTAGCTTTTATCGCAAGATCGGCATCAACGTATGGAAGGATTATGTCCCTGAGCTTGGCTGTTTCACCGGCTTTCACAAAAGCGAATTTTCTTCGCCTAACGATCCCGCTTATCTTGCCAGGTTTTTGATGGAGTCCAATTACGGTGTTGTTATTCATTTGGCTAACGCGTTGCTCGGATACTTGATCGTTTTGTTGCCCTGGTGTTCCTCGCCTACGATCGCATATCCGATTGCCTTGGTCAACATGATACTGAGTCTTTTGCCCGTAGCGGTGCTTCGCTTCAATACAGCTCCTCTTCGCAATATTTATTTGCGCAGTTTACAAAAAGTATCTTCTGACAATTTCATTCCATAAAATAAAAATTGATGCGGAAATGACAAACGTCATTTCCGCATCAGCCACACATGAACGTATTTTATTTCATTCGCTTGAATAATCTCGACCAAACGAGAATGATTGCCTGCCCGGGCACACCAAGGATATAAAGCAGCCAAACCTCGGGAATACCGAAAACCATAAGGCTCACATGGATCGAAGCCAAAACAGACCACATCAGCAACGACACAATCCAAAAATTACGGCGCAGGTTGAACCAGACCGAGTTGAAGATCAGCCAAAGAATGCACGACGTTGGCACAGCGTACAAAAAAGCCAGCCAATGAACTTTAGCCGCAGGATTGATCAGCTCGATAATGACAAACACAAATGTTGCCAGCAGCCAAACCAGCAAAATGCTGACACCCGTGATATAGGCGTGCGTCAAAACCTTGCGATGCTTATTTTTTTCCTTTTCAGAGATCTGCTCCTCGTTTTCCAACCAAATATGCTCGGTTTCCGTTTCGCTGTGATCCTCGGAAACAAGATAGTCCAACGTAACACTAAACATATCGGCAATGATCTTGAGAACTGCAATATCAGGCAAGGATTCTCCCCGTTCCCATTTGGAAACAGCTTTGTCAGTATAGTTCAGCTTCTCAGCCAGCTCAAGCTGAGTCATATTATTCTTTCGACGCAGTTCGATAATGTTGCGCGCGATGATCGTTTTCAAATCATTCATACGACAGTTTTCCTCCTGTTCGCATCATTTTTCGCATATTCGGCACATTGCACCGACGGTTTTTATATTATAGCACCTTTTTTGCTTGTGTGCAAGAGGAAAATGCAAAAAAGTGAGATTTTCCAAATAAAAAATCGCTCACTCTACCGCAAGTAGATTTTCACTCAACCGCCAGTGGAATATCAAATAAATCGCTCTACCACACAAGAACAAACGCTCTACTGCATAAAGAAAGGCATGGATTGACTCTCAAGCTCCTTTATGGTATCATAATAACGGTTGAAGGCAAAGCTGCGCATCGTCTCTCTGCCCCACAACTTCCAACAAGGAGAACGTTTATGAATTCTTACACTATTTTCACCGATACCGCCTGCGATATCATTCCCGAGACGCTGCAAGCATGGAATGTTAAATACGTCAGTTTGACTTTCCGTTTTCAAGACGAAGACAAAGAATATACCGAAAGCGATATT
This sequence comes from Clostridia bacterium, assembly GCA_017507985.1. Lineage (GTDB taxonomy): Bacteria > Bacillota > Clostridia > Oscillospirales > CAG-272 > SIG644. Next base: position 9,271 of record JAFVZV010000110.1, on the reverse strand, counting down.
CCCTCCTCTGCCTTTTATGACCGCATGAGAGGCGGCGCCGTTGCCAAGACCGCGGCTATCAACTCCGAAACCTTCCGCGTCGCTTTTGAAACCGAACTCTCGGCAGGTCGCGACGTGTTGTATATCGGTTTTTCTTCGGGACTAAGTACGACCTACAATTCGGCGCGTATGGCCGCGCAGGAGTTGTCCGAACAGTATCCCGATCGCACCATCATCACCATCGACTCGTTGGCCGCATCGGCAGGCTTTGGTCTGTTGGTTGCGCTGGCCGTGCAAAAGCGCGATGAAGGCGCGGACATTCAAACGCTCGCTGATTACGTCCGCGATCTGATTCCCCGCCTCTGCCACTGGTTTACGGTCGATGATCTGGTATATCTAAAGCGTGGTGGACGCGTTAGCCCCACGGTTGCTTTTGTCGGCAATCTGCTTGGTATCAAGCCCGTGCTTCACGTAGATGATGAGGGACATCTGATCAGTATGTCCAAAACTCGCGGCAGACGCGCTGCAATCGCCGCTTTGGCCCAGAAATACGGAGAGCTGATTGAAAATCCCGAGCAAAATATAGCCTTTATTTCTCACGGTGACTGTGTGTCCGATGCCCTCAAGCTCAAAGAGATGATAGAATCACAATATGGTGCAAACGTTACACTCATTACCCCCGTCGGCACTGTCATCGGCGCACATTCGGGTCCCGGCACCCTTGCGCTGTTTTTCATTGCAAAGCATAGATAATTTTTCTGCCTTAGCAGATGACATTCTTTTTTGATTCCGTCCGCCGGTTTTCGACACGCGGACAAAATCCCGAAAGGAGTTTTTGAACACATGGATAACATCACAATGGAAATGGCTGAAAACGAGAACGTCACCAACAAAGAAGACCTGTATCTGGACGGCCATATGTTTGCCAAAATGGCACAGGGTGGTGCGGCACAGCTTCGTTCCAACGCTGAAGAAGTAAACAAGCTCAACGTCTTCCCTGTTCCCGACGGTGACACGGGTGATAATATGCGCATGACCATTGAAAGTGGTATTGCCGCACTGGAACGAGTGGAATCGGGCAATTTGGCCGAGGTCATGCAGGCTCTCTCCCACGGTATGCTGTTGGGCGCGCGTGGAAATTCCGGCGTTATTCTTTCCCAGTTGTTTGCCGGACTTGCCAAGGGCTTGACAAATTGCGACAAGGCTGACGCACAGACCATTGGCCAGGCCATGCTCATCGGTGTCAAGCAGGCGTATAATTCCGTTATGACGCCGACCGAGGGTACCATTCTGACCGTTGCACGCGAGGCAACCGAATATGCTGTAGCCAATATTACGCCCGAGAGCACCGTTCGTTCGCTGTTTGGCGATTTGATCAGTGAAATGTACGCCTCTCTTCAGCGTACGCCCGAGATTTTGGCCGTGCTCAAGCAAGCAGGTGTAATCGACAGCGGCGGAGCTGGCTTGTTTTACATCATGGACGGATTCAACCGCGTTCTCAATGGCGAGGAGCTGCATGTTGGCGAACTAGCCGAAGCAACCGCTTCTACGGCGGAAGCGGCCCCCGAGATTGATCTGGATGCGTTTGGTCCCGACAGTGAAATGACCTACGGCTACTGCACTGAGCTTTTGCTCCGTTTGCAGACAAAGAAGGTTGATCTGGATACGTTTGACGAGTCTGTCATCCGTAATTATTTGATGGGCGTCGGCGACAGTATCGTCACCTTCCGCGTCGATAGTATTGTCAAGATCCACGTTCATACAAAAACTCCCGACGAGGTTCTCGCATTCTGCCGTCAGTTTGGTGAATTTCTTAAGATCAAGATCGAAAATATGTCTCTCCAGCACAACGAAACGCTGACGGAAGAAGCACCGGCTTCCACTCCGACCGCCGCCCTTCCTATCGAGAAAAAACAGTATGGTATCGTATCGGTATGTAGCGGCGATGGTATCGAGGCAGTATTTACCGAATTGGGGGTCGACGTTGTCGTCAGTGGTGGTCAGACGCAGAACCCCTCGACCAATGATTTCCTGGATGCTTTCGCCAAAATTCCCGCTGAGCATATCTTCGTTTTCCCCAATAACGGTAACATTTTGCTTGCTGCCCGTCAGGCTGCTGAAATTTATACCGATGCAACCATCCATGTTTTGGAAAGCAAAGATCTTGGCTCAGGATATGTTGCCATCTCCTCTATGGATTTGAATGAGGAAAGCGTAGAGGCCATCCTTGAGCAGGCCAACGAAGCCATGCAACGTGCCGCCACGGGCGTGATTTCGCCCTCCATCCGCGACGCTGAGCTGGATGGCGTGCAAATCAAAAACGGTGATTTTATCGGCTTTGTCGGCAAACATATGTATGTCTCGAATCCTGATATGAACACAGCCGCACAGGGTCTGCTGTCTCATATGATCGGTGATGAAACGTATCTGCTGACCGTGTTCACGGGCAAAGCAACCAGCCAGGACCAAGCAGCTGCGCTTGAACAATCTCTGCGTGATAATTACCCTGAGGTTGAAGCTTACTTCATTGAGGGCGGTCAAGACGTTTATCCTTATATTTTCATTGTGGAATAACGTTAAGGATTGCTTAATTTGATTGACAAATACAGCATATGCGTGTATAATAGGGTTGTCGCAACTGTGCGACAACCCTACTTTATTGATATGCATCTCTGAAAGGAGAGCACTTGCATGAAGCAATTTTTACATTTTCAACCCAAAACAACCACCTTCGCACTGCCTTACCTTGTCACACGTCCCGATCAAGTAGCGGATGGTCCGTTGCCCATGATTGTTTTTTTACACGGTGCAGGCGAGCGCGGCGATGATCGTTCCCGACTTGCTGTTCACGGCATTCCCCGTTATTTTGATAAAGACGAAGCACATATGAATCAGCGTGTGATAACGCTCTCCCCCCAATGCCCCGAGGGGGAGATTTGGAGCAACTTCCCTGCCGCCATTATGGAGCTGATCCTTGAGGTTGCAACACGCGAGGGTGCCGATATAAATCGCATTTCCATCACGGGTATCAGCATGGGCGGCTTTGGCACATGGAGCATGATATCTCGCTATCCCGATTTCTTCAGCGCGGCCGCACCTCTTTGCGGAGGAGGTGTTTCCTGGTATATCAATACCAAAACGCCCATTCGTGCATTTCACGGTGACGCGGACCAATCCGTCCCACTCGTTTACTCACAGTTGATGGTCGATACAGTCAACGCTCGCGGCGGGCAGGCCGAGCTGACCATTTACCCCGGATGCACACACGATTGCTGGACAAGAACGTACGAGCAGACCGATCTGATTCCCTGGTTGGCGGCATCCAAGCGTCAATCGATATAAGGAGGTCATATGCAATACGTAACGTTAGGCAAAACGGGACTTCGCATTTCGCGCGTCGGCTTTGGCGGCATTCCCATTCAGCGAATTTCGCAAGAGGAATGTACTGCACTGTTTGATGCCGTGATTGAAGCCGGGATCAATTATATTGACACGGCTCGTGGTTATACCGTCAGCGAGACCTATCTCGGACAAGCACTACGCGGAAGACGCGACAAATTCGTTCTTGCCACCAAAAGCATGGCGCGCACACGCGAGGCAATGGCATCAGACATTGAAACCAGCTTAAAGAATCTACAGACCGATTACATTGACTTATATCAGATCCATAATCCCAACGATACACAGTTAGATACCGTGCTCGCACCCGGCGGCGCGATGGAGGCACTTCGTAAGGCCAAAGCACAGGGCAAGATCGGACATATCGGCTTGACAGCGCACTCGCTGAACGTGTTTGAACGGGCGCTGACGCTTGATGAGATCGAAACCATCATGTTCCCATATAACATCGTTGAACGCCAAGGAGAGGCCCTCATTGACCGCTGCAGGGAGAAAAACATCGGTTTTATCGCCATGAAGCCCCTGGCAGGTGGTGCCATTGAGGACGCGCAAACAGCAATGCGCTATATCATTGCCAATCCAAACGTAACTGTTGTCATTCCCGGCATGTACTGCGCTCAAGAGGTTTGGCAAAACGTCAACGCCGCAGATAACGCAGCCCCTTTGACCGAGCAAGAGCGTTCAAAGGCCGATACAATTTTGGCTCAACTCGGAGAGCATTTCTGCCGCCGCTGTAATTATTGTGCCCCTTGTACCAAGGGGATCTCAATCCCTTCTGTTTTTCTGTTTGAAGGCTATCTATCCCGTTACGGGCTTGAAGCGTGGGCACGTGAGCGCTATGCTACCCTGTCAGCCAAAGCATCAGCTTGCATTGGTTGCGGCGCGTGTGAAGAGCGTTGCCCGTATCATTTGCCCATCCGCCAAATGCTCAAAGAAAGTGCCGAAAAATTCGGCGAATAACCAATCACGAAAGGATACTATCATGAAAAATACTTGCTGTTTATCCAAGCGCATCGGAAAAATCGCGCTGATTGTATTATGTGCCATTCTCGCGCTCGTCCTCGTTGTCTTGCTCGTTGCTCCTTTAGTAACGACAATCATTTTCCACGACTTTTTCAAGGATGCCGAAAAAGAATTCCGCATCCCGGGTCTTGCTGACGGCTTTGTTCCCCAAGGCTTTACTTATCTGCCCGACCAGCAGGTCTATTTGCAATGTGGGTATATGAGCGACGGTGAGAGTGCCAGCCGCATTTATACGATTCCCAAAAGCGATCCCCAAAAAGCATATTATGTGGAGTTGGTAACGGCTGACGGTGCTCCTTACACAGGGCACACGGGCGGAATTACCGTCAGCGGCAATTTTTTGTGGATGGCAAATGACGGTGAGGGCGAAGATAACTGCGTTTGGGTGCTTACGATTTATGACCTGTTCCGCAAGGAAGCAGGCGAGACGATCCCGTTGAAGCTTTCCTTCCGGCCCGAAACGCGCGCGGCTTATTGCTTCGTTGAAAAAAATCACCTTTGGGTGGGTGAATTTTACCGTCCTGTCGATTATCCCACCAAGGAATCACACACCTTCAGCGTGGCAGGCGGCGTTGAGCAACACGCCTTGATCGCTTGCTATCCGCTTGACACGGAAAACGAGCTTGGCATCGTCCCCGGCGCTCCTACTGCTTTGATTTCAGTTCCCAATCACGTACAGGGCTTTACCCGTGACGAGTACGGTCACTTTATTCTCTCGACCTCGTATGGTCTGTCTAAATCGCATTTTCTGTTCTACGATAACGTAATGTCAACAGAAATCGACGGCTATTTGAACGTGGATGGTACAGACGTTCCCGTATGGTTTTTGGACGAGCAAGTCTTCAAGCGCGATCTCGAGTGCCCGCCAATGAGCGAAGAGATCGTAATTTACAGAGACCGCATTTACTATCTGACCGAATCTGCCAGCAAAAAATACATTTTCGGCAACTTTATCCGCGGTCGCCATGTTTACAGCATACCGCTTGAGCACTGATATTCTTTTATTCGCCAAGTACCAGTCAAAGGAAGGACCAAAGCTATGAAAAAACTCACGTTTGGAACGCCTGAAACGATCGTTCCCTCTGCATTCTGCGATAACTTCAATTATCAAGAAGGCTCCGTCATCTATCCAATCGACCGCATTCGCTTCAAGACCAACGCCCGTGGCTGTCGCATTGAATTTCCCATGCAGCCGGGCGAGCAGATCTTTGGTCTTGGTCTTCAACTCAAAATATTTAATCTGACCGGCCGCCAGATGGTCACTCGTGTCAATTCCGACCCCATCGCCGCTACGGGCGACTCGCACGCTCCCGTTCCCTTCTTCGTCAGCACGGCTGGCTACGGCATCTATTTTGATACCGCACGCTACGTTGAATTTGATTTTGGTCGCCCTCGCGCGGGCAGACCAAGTGAGTACGAGGGTGAGCGCGAGATCGCTATTTCGACCGAAACGCTGTACGCCCAACGCGATCTGGCGGGCGAGGTCACCATTGCAGCACAAATTCCTGCAGCGCAAGGCATTGATATCTACATCATTGAGGGAAAAACCATCACCGACATCGTCAGTCAGTACAATATGCTGTCGGGTGGCGGCTGTGAGGTTCCCGCGTGGGGCCTTACCCCCTTCTATCGCTGCTGCTCCCGCTATTCCCAAGAGCAAATTCTTGATACCGCAAAATACCTGCGCGAGCGCGATATGCCCGTCGGTATTCTCGGACTTGAGCCGGGCTGGCAAACAAGAGCCTACTCCTGCTCCTTTATGTGGAACGACAAGTTATACTCCGATCCCAAGAGCATGGTCAAGGAGCTGACCGACATGGGCTATCATATCAGCCTTTGGGAGCATTGCTTTACTCATCCGACCTCACCCATGTACGCCTGTCTTGAGGGCAAGCACGGCGACTTTGAAGTCTGGGGCGGCGTCGTACCCGATCTGTCGCTCCCCGAGGTGAGAACCACCTTTGCCAATCATCATAAAAAGCACGTGATGTTTGACACCATCGACGGCTTTAAGTTGGACGAATGCGACAGCAGTGATTACATCAGCAGCAGCTGGTCCTTCCCTCTCCTCTCCGAATTTCCCGGCGGCATGGACGGTCAGCAATTCCATTCCATGCTCGGCACACTTTACATGAAGACCATGCTTGAGGCATTGGATGGCAAGCCCACTTTGTCCGAAGTCAGAAGCGCAGGCTCGCTGTGCGCCTCCTATCCCTTCGTGCTTTATAGTGACCTATACGATCACAAGGACTTCATCCGCGGTCTTGCCACGGCAGGTTTTTCAGGACTTCTGTGGACACCCGAACTGTGTGATGCCAAGAGTCGTGAGGAGCTCATCCGCCGCATGCAGACGATTGTATTCTCGCCCCAGTGCCTGATCAACGGCTAGTATTGCGAAAAGCTACCTTGGCTGGATCATGACTGTGAGGATGAGATCCGCGCCCTCATGCAGGAGCGTGAGAAATTGATCCCCAAGCTGATGGAGGCCTTCAAGCGCTATCACGAGTGCGGCATCCCGCCTGTGCGCGCGCTGGTCAGCGACTACACCTCCGATCCCGAAACCTACCGCATCGACAACGAATATCTGTTCTGCGACGATATGCTGGTCGCCCCCATGGTGTGCGGCGAGCATACAAGACGCGTCTACCTTCCCGAAGGTACGTGGAAGGACTATTACTCCGACACCGTATACGAAAGCGGCTGGATCGAGGTCACAACCGAACAGATTCCCGTGTTCGTCAAGCAGTAAGCAAAAAAAGAAAGGCCAACGGCCTTTCTTTTTTTGTCCTTATTCCTTGATAACCTTGCAGAATACCAACACCTGGATCACGATACCTGCAGTGACGTAAACGTCGATCAGCGCACCGAGAACCTTGAAAATCAAAGCCAGAACGCTGCCCAGCAGTGGGATCCAACCAAACAGGATATTAGCCAGACCCATGACAAGGCCTGCCAGAATACCAACGACAACGTAAATGATGATACCGATGACGAGAGAGGTCACGGAATCCGTGTACTTAAACGAAAGCGGGAACCACTTTTTCAGCATGATTTTTCTCCTTATGTAGCGTTACTTGATTGCATAATTTGCACTTGTTATTATATCTCTTTTTACACCGTTTGTCAATCGTTTGGCAACAAAAAAGCAGGCAAGCCACACGGGCCTACCTGCTCTCTTGAAAAGCATTAAAGCATTACTTATACTTGCGCTTTCTTGCAGCCTCAGACTTTTTCTTGCGCTTTACGCTGGGCTTCTCGTAGCATTCTCTCTTGCGGAGCTCTGCCAAGGTCCCAGAGCGGGCGACCTGACGCTTAAAGCGACGAAGAGCGCTGTCCAGAGACTCGCCTTCCTTGACTCTTACTTCTGCCATGTTTTATCCCTCCCTCCGCTGGATCAGCAATGAACCGCACTGCGGTTTCATTCCGAAAACTCACTTGATTATTATAACCGATTTTTTGTCATTTGTCAATACTTTTTAGCATATTTGCTAAATTTTATTTTACAACCAGGCTGACCAGCTTGCCGGGAACAACGATCTCCTTGATGATGGTCTTGCCTTCCAGTTGAGCGGCAACCTGCGCCTTGGCAGCGGCGAGAACATCCTCCTTGGAGGCATCGGCCGCAACGGTGATCTTACCTCTGACCTTACCGCAGACCTGAACAGGCAATTCAATCACCTGGTCAACCGTCTTTGCCTCGTCATGCTCGGGCCATGCGGCGAGCGAACAGAAGCCCTTGCCGCCCATGCTCTCCCACAGCTCCTCGCAAAGGTGAGGTGCGATGGGGCACAGCAAGCGAACCAGCATATTGTAATCGGATGCGGCAATCGATCCGGCATCGTAGATTTCGTTGAGCAGACCCATCATGGCGGCGATGGCCGTGTTGAACTTCATGTCCTCAAGATCAGCGTTAACCTTCTTGATGGTCTTGTGGATGCTCGTTTCCAGCGCAGCAGGTGTGCCTGTGGGCTTGACAAGGTCTGCCACATCAGCAAAACGGTCGAGGAATCTCTTACAGCCCTTAACGCCGTTTTCCGACCAAGGAGCGGCACTGCCGTAGTCACCCATAAACAGAATGTAGGTACGCAGAACGTCGGCACCGTAAGCGTCAACGACCTCGTTGGGATCGACCGTGTTACCGCGCGACTTGGACATCTTCTCACCATCGGGACCTAAAATTAAACCCTGTGCCGTTCTCTTGGCGTAAGGCTCTGCACAAGGAACCTCTCCGATATCATACAGGAAGTGGTGCCAGAAGCGCGAGTAGATCATGTGGCGGGTAACGTGCTCCATACCGCCGTTGTACCAGTCAACAGGCAACCAGTACTTCAGCTTTTCCGCATCGGCAATAGCACTATCGTTCTTGGGATCGATGTAACGCAGGAAGTACCAGGACGAGCCTGCCCACTGGGGCATGGTGTCGGTCTCACGCTTGGCGTCGCCGCCGCACTTGGGGCACTTGCAGTTGACGAAGTAGTCCAGCTTGGCCAGAGGGGACTCACCGCCCTGACCGGGCTCAAACTCGGTCACGGGAGGCAGGCGCAGGGGCAGCTCCTCGTAGGGCACGGGGACCATGCCGCAAGAGGGGCAATGGACGATGGGGATAGGCTCGCCCCAGTAGCGCTGACGGTTGAAGGCCCAGTCCTTCATCTTGAACTGAACACCGCCCTCGCCGATGCCCTTCTCCTGCAGCCACTCGATCATGGCGGCGATGGAGTCGGCCTTGTTATCATAGGCGTTGAGGAACTCGGAGTTGACCATGGGGCCGTCACCGGTGTAGGCGGCCTCTTCGATGTTACCGCCCTTGATGACCTCGATGATGTCGATGCCGAACTTCTTGGCGAAGTCGTAATCGCGCTCGTCGTGGGCG
>JAFVZV010000109.1 GCA_017507985.1 Clostridia bacterium | reverse complement strand
TAATACCATGTCTCCCATTCGCTTAGATGGAAACACCGTCTATAGAATCAAACCCGGCTCCTACTTCCAAGGCTCTGCCGTATCCTATACGATCTATCGCGCTGACGGCTCGATATATCTGGAAGGTAAGCTTTCCTATCAATCAAACGGTTTCACGGAAAACTATATTCCAACCATTCCCGACGGACAAACGTATTTTTATCATCTCCGCTATACGTGTGACCAAAATAGTACTCGTCTGACGGCAACCTGCCACGCTTACTTTGCGATTTTGCAGAACAAGTCGACCATCTCCCCTATCCTACCTCAAGAGCCTGAGATCAAGTTGCCGGATTTGAATTATTTTTGGCAACATCTCCGCGGAAAATGGTATCCGAAGAATAATGCCCTTCCCTTTTGGTTTGCTTTTCAGCCGGATGGTCGTGTATATGTCATGAACACGAACACCAATGAAAGCTCAATAAAAAGTTATTCTCTGAACGACAACTGTATTGACATATTCTCGTATCACGAAAACATCGGTTGGCAAAGAGAGAATATCGACATTCAGTTAGATACCGAAAATGATTGCTTGAATGTGACATTTGGAGAAGAAAGCAGACAATACTACCGTGACTCCTCGTCCTATTATCCCGTGCGGATATTCAACAGCAATACACAAACCAAGGAAGACGAAAAGATTTACAATTTCTATTTTGAAGAAATCCGAGTATCGCATTCTAATTCAGTCTTCCGCTTTGATCTGCCGGATTTTGAGCATTTCAAACAGTTGATACCGCTTTCCTTTACAGACATTCCACGATTCTCCATTAGCAGAATCGATTGCACAGCATCCTACAAGGTATATACGCAAGACGGAATATTGTTCAGCGAATCTTCGTGGAATCCAAGCGCAGGCAGAGATGCCATTGACATTCCCGATAAATACGGCATCTACTATATAGATATTACCTATAGCCTGGACGTCACCTCTTTTCCAGCCTACGTACAATCACAGCAAATCGTACACTATTATATCGCGATTGATTATCATGAAAAAGACCAACCGGACTATGTCCCTCCTGTTCTGGGGGATAACCGCATCAGCATTCCTCTGCTTGACTGCGACTCGCCGCTGGCGCACATGACGCTTGACACGCAGAATGCGTTGCACGGCAGCGGTTGCGCGTCGATTACCTTCTCCAAAGGATCGCCTGTGCTCTCGCCCAACAAGTTCCAATCGCCCATTGACGCCACGGGTATGGATATGCTGGAATTTGATCTGTACGTTTCCGATCTGTCATTGTTGACGGGCAATTTCTTCCCCTCTACCTCGGCCGCGCTGGAGATCACCTCGGGCGGCACGTGCGACTACGAGGAATTGCTGTTCACCTGGGAGGACATTGTACGCTACGGTCTGGCGGGACAAGAGCTCAAACAGGGCTGGAATCACGTCATATTCCCCTTGAGCATGGCAAAGGAAAACAGTGCATCCGCAAAAGAATTTGACATTTCTCAAATTGATTTCATCCGCTTCTACATTATTGACACAAGCAAGCTCGGAAGCGGCGAATACACCGTCAAGCTCGACAACATTTGCCTGACGGGCGAACAAAAATAAAAAACATTAACCTATGCGTCCTCACTACGGTGGGGACGCAATTTTTATTGCATAACGGCGGCAAGCATGATATAATATTTTTGAAAATATTTTTGTTTTTTCCAAAAAGCCGTAAGAAAACGGAAATTTCCGTGTCTATATAAGTGAGGGCCCTCCCATCAAGCTTTACGAGGTGTACACCATGAAAAAAGAAACGTTCATACTTGGATTGCTCAAGGATCGCTCCGAGCGCGCATTAGAGGAGATCGATCGGGCATACGGTAAACGGTGTTTACAACTAGCCAAAGACATTTTGCACAACGAGCAGGATGCCGAGGAATGTGTCAACGACGCCTATTTGCGTGTATGGACGATCTCGGCCAATCACCTGCCGCAATCGTTGGAATCCTATCTCTATAAGGCCGTGCGAAACGCCTGTCTCAACCGCATCCGACAAAACACCACCGCACGGCGGGGCGGTGAGGACGACGACGTACCACTACACGAGATGGAGCATTTACTTTCCGACATTTCCCTCCCCGAGGATGATGAAGTACTTCGCCGTATGCTCAACCACTTTTTGTCGACCTTGGAACGGCGGGATATGCTACTGTTCGTTCGCCGCTATTGGTATTCCGACAGCATTTCCGTCTTGTCTGCGGCCTCCGGCATGAAAGAAAATGCCATTCATCAACGACTCCATAAAATTCGAAACAAATTACGTCAATATCTGATAAAAGGAGGAATTTCACTATGAAAACCGATCGCGCACAGCGTCTCATCGGCAAAATCGGTGATCAATACGTCTCCTTGGCATCCGATGCCGTAGAAGCCTTTTCTTTGGAAGAAGAGCGCAGAAAGCGCGGCCGCGTAAAGATCCGCTTGATCGCTGCCGCAGCCGCCGCAATGTATATTATCATTACCGTTGCCATCATTATCAGCACCCTCACTTCGTCCGAACAGCCCGTCACCCCGCCCGTTGACGATCCCACAAACCCCGGTACACAAGATCAGCCGGGGGAGCCGGATAGCAGCATCGTCCCCGATCCATTGCCGTCGCATTTGAAACTCCCTGAGGGAATCGAGCCCAAAGAAAACGAGGTGATCTATCAAGTCGCCCTGACCTCTCCCACGGACAAAAGAAGTTATATTCGGCTGACCTATTCCGATAGCAGTCGAAAAACATTAACCGGTATCTATCTGCATGCCGCCATGGGCACAAAAAGATACAAGCAACATGAAATTCAGCTTTTACCTGACAATATCTCCAATTTGAATATCATAATCCTTTCTTACTATCCGAAGGGGAAGGCTGTCCGAAACGATCAGCCTACGGTTTTGGTATTTTGTCGTTATATGGCAGATCAGACGACCTGCTATAAGGCAATCGTAACACAATATTTTCAGGAAAAATCCGCACTTTCCGGAGCAGCGGGATGGTACGACTACTACAGAATCATAGACATGCAGTTTGCCACATCCATCCAATATAACTATGAAACACAGCTCTCTTTGGCTCGTCGTGCCTACGACAATCACTACAAGCAAATGTTTGAAAAATATAGTCCTGCCTACGTAGAAGGCAAAACCACGTATCATTTTGACTTGATATACTCCAGCATTGGAGGCGAGGAGATCATGTTACAGAAAGATTTTACGGAATTCATTCCATGCCCCGGATATTGATGCTCTGATGTTCGCATCACAAAAAGCGGCAGACCGCACGGCCTGCCGCTCCTTTTATTCACATATAGCTCGCAAAATATCAGCTTCGCCGATGCCCGTCGCGTCAAAGATACGCTCTCCTGTCTTGGCGTCGGGGGTAACGTGCTCGTTGTCAATAGCAACAATGCGCACTATGGGGTGCGCTTTGTCGTTTAGGCGCTCCGTCAAGGCCGTTGCAAGGCTCATACCAAGACCGCCTGCGCGGATGCCCTCCTCGCAAAAGACGATCTTTTCCGTGCCGCTTGCGACCATCGCCTCAAGCGTGTCTGTCACGTCGACGCAGGGGCGCAACCGTTCCAGCACCATCATACCGACGCTCTGTCCGCATTTTTGAACGGCACTCAGCGCCTCGGCTGTGATGCGGCCGTAGGTGACGATCACAGTTTTCGGAGGCTGTGTTATATCGAAATCGACGAACACGCCTGCCGCTACGGGTTTGAGGCGCTCGGCGTAGGCGACCAGTCACTTGTCGTCACCGCCCGAGGGATAGCGAATGGCGGTCGGGCGAGTCAGGCCGTCCGTCAACAACTGCTGCAAGCGCGCTTCAAGCGAGGCCGTCGTCAGCGGATGCCAGATATCAAGCCCGGGAATGTTGGACAAAAACGAGACATCGTAAATACCGTGGTGCGTCAAGCCGTCAGCGGCGTTAAGCCCCGCACGGTCAATGGCAAACAGCACAGGCAATTTTTGCAATGCCACGTCGTGCAAAATCTGGTCGTAAGACCGCTGTAAGAAGGTCGAATAGATGGCCACGACGGGCGTATATCCGCCTGCCGCAAGTCCTGCGGCAAAGGTAACGGCGTGCTCCTCAGCAATGCCAACGTCAAAAAAGCGATTGGGATGCGAGGTGGCAAAGGGGGTAAGTCCTGTCCCTTCACACATCGCTGCCGTGATGGCACAGATCTTATCGTTTCGATCTGCCAAAGCGGTCAGCGTTTGTCCAAAGGTCTGTGAAAAGGTAGGCGTACCTAATTGCTGGCCCATTCCCGTAAGGCCGTGATATGCCCCGGGATTTTGCTCAGCAGGAGCGTACCCCTTTCCTTTGACGGTCTTTACGTGAATGATGCTGCAACCTTTTTTTGCCTTGGCGGCGCGCAGCAGTTGCTCGACCGTCTGCTCGTCATGCCCATCGGCAGGACCAAAATAGTTAAAACCCATGGACTCAAAATAGTTATTGCTGTACAGCACCCTTTTGACGCCCTTTTTAATTTTGCTCAGGCCGCTTTTAACGGGATCGCCAACCAGCGGAATATGCGACAGCGTCTTATCCAGCGCTGATTTTGTGCTAGAATAGCCACGCGAGGTGCGCAAGCGAGTCAAAAGTCGGGCAAATCGGCCTTCGTTTTTGGAAATGGACATTTCGTTCTCATTGAGAATAACAATCAGCCGCAAATCATTTACGCAATTGTTAAGTGCTTCATGAATCATGCCGCCCGTCAACGCGCCATCGCCCAGTATGACAACGGTATAAGCGTTTGAACCGCTTAGCTTGGCCGCTCGTGCAAGTCCCAGCGCTGCTGAAAGCGAGGTCGAAGCGTGCCCCGTGCCAAACGCATCGTATTTACTCTCCTCCCGTCGGGGAAAGCCTGAAAGCCCGCCCGATGCGCGAAGGGTAACAAAGGCATCGGCACGTCCTGTCAGCAATTTGTGGACGTAGCATTGATGTCCAACGTCAAAAACAATTTGATCGGTTGGTGCATCAAACACGCGATGAATCGCGACCGTCAGCTCGACCACACCGAGATTGGAGGCCAGATGACCGCCGCCACGCATCGTCTGCTCAATGACCACCTTGCGTAACTTTCGGCAAAGAGAAGAAATCTCTTTTGGTGGAATGGCTTTGACATCCTCAGGCGACCGAACGCCCAAGTAGGTCGCGGCATCTGCGCAAATCGGCATATTCTTTTGTTGCTCGCTCAATTCGGTCACCTCCTTTTTTGTGCTTTTATTAGTGTATCATATTTCGTCTCAAAAATCAAGTATGCACCGTGGGAAACTTTTATGTCGGTAATCTTTTGTGTTTTTTTGTTGACTCTTTGTGAATTTTTGCACCTTGCCCTTGCGTTGGGGGGAATTTTGTTGTATAATATAAAATGTATTTTTATTGTCATACGGAGGATACCATGGAACAGATCTATACCATACCCGTCAACGAAGCCTTTGAAGCCTCGCGCGACGACGCAAGCTGCGGTTGCCCCATGTGCGCGCTTTACAACAAGCTGGAAAACGACGAGCTGGAGTTGATCCTCGGTGCCTCCATGATGGAACCCGACATCCGTATCAAAACAAATGAAAGCGGCTTTTGTCGGACACACTATGATATGATGCTTGCCAGACAAAACCGTTTGGGTATGGCACTGACGCTTGAGAGCCATTTGGCCGAGTTGCGCAAAGACATTACTGAGGGCAATCTTCCCCTCATTCCCGCACGTGGCGACAAGCCCGCCAAGCGAATCACGGCGCTTGAAAACAGCTGCTACATCTGCCGCCGCATTGAGTACAACTATACACGCATGGTAGAAACGGTGGTACTTTTGTGGGATACCGACGAGGATTTTCCTGCCAAGCTCAAGGCCCAGCCCTATATTTGCCTGCCACACTACCGCCGCCTGTTAGAGTGCGCTCAGCACCGCCTGAACAAGAAAAAGCAAGCCGAGTTTGCCTCGGTCTGCGCAGGCGTTGTCCTGCCCTATTTTGACAAGCTGCAAAACGATGTCAGCTGGTTCTGCAAAAAGTTTGACTATCGCTACGACGAGGAGCCCTGGTACGACTCCAAGGACGCCATTGAGCGTGCCATCCGGTTTTTGCGCTCTGATCTGCATAAAAACGTTCAGAAAAAAAGATAATCATTCAGAGGTTTCATTATGATCGACTTGCTCGAATTGCACAAGCATTTTATTCTCACGCACCTGCGCGAGGGCGACGTTGCCGTCGACTTCACCATGGGCAACGGACATGACACCGCCTTTCTCTCCCGCACGGTCGGAGAGAGCGGACACGTCTACGCCTTTGACATTCAAGCGCAGGCCGTTGCGTCCACCGCAAAAAATCTCAAGGAATGGGGCTGCCCCGAAAACTACACCCTCATTCACGCCTCGCACCATTTGGTCAAGGATTATGTCAAGGAGCCCATTCGTGCGGGTATGTTCAATCTCGGCTATCTGCCGGGCGGCGACAAGCGCATTACAACCATGCGCGAGACCACCATGCCAGCCATCGAAGCGGCCATTGACCTGCTCGCCCCCGACGGTATTCTCAACATTGCCGTCTACCCCGGTCATGAGGAGGGCGAAGCCGAGGGCAAAATGATCTGCGATTATCTCTCGGGCATCTCCCGCCACAAGGTGTGCGCCACGCTGGTCAAGATCATCAACTCGCCCACCTCTCCCTTTTTCATCATGGTAGAGACCAAGCCGCCCAAAGCCTGACGCATCCCATTTTAAAGAAAGAAAGGTTCATCCCTTATCATGCGACAAGCCAAACAAATCATTCCCATGTTGCTGATCATTTGTCTGCTCTCATGCGCGCTGTATCTGATCGGTCCAACGGGTCCGCTATATCAGCCCGACCAGCCCCCCGTGCAAGAGGGTCCCGCGGATGATCCGACAACGCCTCCCGAGGACAACCCTCCGGTTGATAATCCCCCCGTAAATAACCCGCCCGTGGATAATCCCCCGGTTGATAATCCCCCAGTGGACAACCCGCCCGTGGTTGATCCTCCTGTCGTCAAGCCCGATCCTCCTGTCGTCAAACCAGATCCTCCCGTCATCGATCGAGACTATGCCTATTCGTGCGATGTTTCGCTGTATCTGCCTGCCATCTCGACAGCGTTTACAAGCAAAGATGACATTCTTCTGGTCAACAAGCACCATCCGCTCGGACAATATTATGTCCCTGCCAATTTGGTCAATCTAAACAAGGAAGACTCGCTTTGGGGACACAGCTATCAGCTTGACAACACTGCCGCGCTGGCGCTCCACGCCATGCTCATGTGTATGCGGGCAGACGGCATTACCGACACCTACGTGACCAGTGCCTACCGCTCGTACGACTATCAGGTGACCACGCATAATTATTATGTTCAAAAGGAGCGCGCCGGAATTTCCGCCGAGGCTTACGCCTTCTTCGGATCGGAGTATATTCAAAAATTCTACACCTCAAAGGGCATCACCAAGCTGACCGCAGAGGACGCGCGTGCCGTCGTGCTGTCTTACTCTGCCGCTCCCGGTAAAAGCGAGCATCAAAGCGGTCTTTGCGTCGATTTTATGACCACGGGTATGAGCGCGCTGACCAACGATCAGTTTGAGCCAACAGCCGCCTTTAAGTGGTTGCAGAAAAACGCCTGCCAGTTTGGCTTTATTCTACGCTATCCCGAGGACAAGGTCAACGTCACAGGCTATTCCTACGAGTCCTGGCACTACCGCTTCGTCGGCAAGGATGCCGCCATTGCCATCACCGAGCAAGGCATTACGCTGGAAGAATATTTAGCAGTTGGATAAAAAAATGAGGACACGCACCGCAGTGCGTGTCCTTGCTTTTATTTAAATATCACGTTTTCCTCTCCCAAGAGACGAACGAACTCGCTCATCAGATAATCCGTCAGCGCAACGCCGCCGCGAAGAGCGCGGTATGTCTTGTTCTCACCGTCATAAAATACGACAGGGATATTGCCGGGGAAAATTTCGACCAAATTGAGTGCTTTGCGATACGTCCGCCCGTGACTGTCGGGCAGTCGCAGATACAGCTTACCTGCTCTGCCCTGCACACTCTCACGTGGCTTGGGCGGTTCGGCAACTGCGGGTTTTGGGAGCACAGAGGATTCTGCCGATGCCGCAGGCTGAGGTGTCGACTGCGTGAGTGCCTCTCCATACGTTTCGTTATCCACGAGCAGCAATATATTGTCCACAAGAATCTTTGGATCCTCGTTTTCACGGCAGGATACCGTCCCCCGCACGCAAACAGCCGCATCGGGGCGAACACAGTTGCCATAGCTGGCGAACACTTTAGGGAATGCTAGACATTCGATCTCGGCATAGCGATCCTCCAAGGTAAAGAAGGCCATTCTCTCCTCACTACGCGTCGTTTTGAGCGTGACGTGGTTGATGATACCCGCGACGCTCACACGTGTCCGTTCAGTCACGGTAAACTCTCCGTTTTCGTCTTGCTCCAAAAGGCTTGAAATTTCCTGAACAGTCAATGCCCGTAAATGATTTTGATAGCTGTCGAGCATGTGTCCGGAGAAATACATTCCCGACGCCTCCTTTTCCTGCATCAGCTTTTCCTTCATGGAAAAGTCGGGCAGGTCGGGATAATCATAGCCCGAAACGCTCGCGCTTTGCTGTGTCTGCGTCGCCATAGAAAACATATCCATCTGACCGTCCAGATTGCGGCGGGAACGATCCAGCGATAGATCCATGATCTTTTCGTACGACGTCAGCATTTGTCTGCGGTTGATGCCGCCAAGGCCATCGAACGCGCCCGCTTTGATCAGCGCCTCGAGCTGGCGCTTGTTGAGTTCTCTTCCCGCCATACGCGAAATAAAATCGTCCAACGAGACAAATACGCCGCCGCTTTCTCGCTCTCTTACCACAGCATCGATGAACGAGCCCCCGATATTTTTGAGCGCTTGCAGTCCGAAACGAATCCCCTCGCGCTTGCTGTCGGCATGGAATCGAGCAAAGCTTCCGTTGATATCGGGCGGAAAGACAGTAATGCCACGATGGTGGCACTCGGCAATATATTCCCCCGTTTTGGGGATGTTGCCCAACACGCTGGTGAGTAGTGCCGCCATATACTCTCGTGGATAGTGCGCCTTGAGATAGGCGGTTCGATACGAGATCAGGGCGTAAGAGGCAGCGTGCGATTTATTAAATGCATAATTGGCAAAGTCAGACATATCGTCAAACAGCTCGTTGGCAATCTGCCTTGCGATGCCGTTTTTCTCCGCCCCCGCAAGGAAATCCTCGCGCTCCGCCTCCAAGACATCTGCCTTTTTTTTGGACATGGCGCGGCGCACAATGTCCGCATGACCAAACGAATATCCCGCCACGGTTCGAAAAATATTCATGACCTGCTCCTGATACACAACGCAGCCGTAGGTTGAAGCCAAAATAGGCTGTAGCTCGGGCGTAGCGTAGGTGATCTTGTCCGGGTTCTTGCTGTTTTCGATATAGGTGGGGATGGAATCCATCGGACCGGGACGGTATAGGGCAATCGCCGCCTGCACGTCGTCCAGGGTTTTAGGGCGCAGCTCTGTCAGCATTTGGCGCATGCCGCCCGATTCCAACTGAAATACACCGCCCGTATCCCCCCGCGAGATCAGTTCGTAGGTCGCGGCATCGTCAAGCGGTATATTTTGCAAAGCAAACGACGGCTCGCACTCGCGGATCTGCTCCTCAGCATCGTGACAGATGGTCAGATAGCGCAGTCCGAGAAAATCGAATTTGAGAAGTCCGAGTCCTGCGATAGTATCCATATCATACTGGCTGATGACAGCATCGTTGCTGACAGCCAGCGGCACAAAATCATAAAGAGGCTGTTCGGTGATAAGAATACCTGCAGCGTGTACCGACATATTGCGTGGCATGCCCTCGAGCGCCATGGCCGTATCGACCAGACGGCGCACCTCGGCCGACTCTGCGTACATTGTCTTGAGATCAGGCAGGCGAAGTGCTTTTTCAATGGTGATACCAAGTTCCTGCGGCACCGCACGCGCCACGGGATCGACCGTGCTATACGGAAGTCCCAACGCCCGCCCCACGTCACGAATGGCCGCACGTGCGGCAAGCGTACCGAAGGTGATGATTTGGCTGACGTGATCGGCACCGTATTTGTCGATCACATAGGCAATGACCTCCTCGCGGCGGTTATAGCAAAAGTCCATATCAATATCTGGCATACTGACACGCTCGGGATTGAGAAAGCGCTCGAACAGCAGATCAAAGGCAATCGAATCCACATCGGTGATACCCAGCAAAAAGGCAACCAGACTGCCTGCACCCGAGCCACGTCCGGGACCGACGGGAATGCCACGGCTCTTGGCAAAATTGACGTAATCGGCAACGATCAAGAAATAATCGGCATAGCCCATCGACTCAATGACAGACAGCTCGTATTCCATTCGCGCGCGATATTCCTCTTCAGGAGGCACGTCTCCACTGCTACCGTAGCCCAGCATGCCGGTCGCGCGGCGGTGCGCTAAGCCTTGCTCGGTCAGTCGGCGCAAATATTCAGGCGAGGAAAGACCGTTCGGACATGGAAAATGCGGCAAATGCACAGCGTCAAAATTCAACTCCAAATTGCACTTTTCGGCAATGTGCACCGTATTCTCAAGTGCCTCAGGATAGGCAGAAAACAAGCGTGCCATCTCCTCGGTCGATTTATAGTAAAACTCGTCCGTTTCAAAGCCAAGCGGTCGTCCTTCTTCGATGGTCGTGTTGGTTTGGATACACATCAAAATGGCTTGCGTTGCCGCATCCTCGCGGCGCAGATAGTGACAGTCGTTGGTCGCAACCAAAGGCAGATCGCACTCCTTGGCCAATTGTACCAGTTGCGGCAGAATCTGTCGCTGATCGGCAAGACCGTGATTTTGAATTTCAATATAATAATCTCCGGGAGCGAACAACGCCGCCTGCTCGCGTGCCGCGGCCTTGGCCTGCTCATAATTTCCCGCGAGAAGCAGCTGCGAAATACGTCCCGCCAGACATCCCGACAGCGCGATCAGCCCCTCGGTATGCGAAGCTAACAGCTCCATATCGATGCGAGGCTTGCTGTAAAAGCCCTCGGTAAAGCCCTTGGAGACCAAATACATCAAATTGCGATAGCCGGTCACATTCTTACACAGCAAGACCAGATGATAGCCCGTGCGCACACCGCGTGTCGCACTTTTATCAAATCGCGATCCGGGAGCCACATACACCTCACACCCCACAATAGGCTTAATGCCCTCTTTGCGGCAAGCCTTATAAAAAGCGATGGCGCCGTACATAACGCCATGATCTGTCAGAGCGACAGCGCGATGTCCGCACGATTTCGCGCGCACGGCAAGATCGGCGATGCGGCAAGCACCGTCGAGAAGGCTGTATTCACTATGCACGTGAAGATGTACGAAATCCTGCATGGGTTCCTCCGTTTCAGTTTTCAGCTTGCAATTCCCGCGCCAGCTGTATCATTTTTTTCAAGCGGTGGTTAAGTCCCGATTTGGTAATGGGGGGATTGTGAAGCAGTGCCAACTCGGCAAGCGTAGAATCGGGATTTTGAGTACGCAGCTCGGCCGTCTCTCGCAAAGCCTCGGGAAGCTTGTCCCATTCCCTGCTCGACCGCAGCACCCCAATCGCGGCAATATGCTCGCTCGCGGCGCAAACTGCCTTTTGTATGTTTTGTGCCACGCAATTGGTCGCGCGGTTTTCTTCGTTACGAATTTCACGTTCGATCTTATTGTTGATCAAGGCAAACAAGGTACGATTGGCATGAAGATAAGAAAGCAAATCCTCCATTGCCATGCTGTTTTTGTAATACAGATGGGTACCGTTCTTGCGTTTGATGGCAAGGGGCGGTACGCCAACCTCACAAAGCAACTCAGACAACAGCCGTGCCGTCGCTCCGTCACGACAGGAAAACTCCATATGGCGCGTTTTGGCGGGGTCGGTTATGCTGCCGGCCGTAATAAAAACTCCACGCAAAAAATAGCGCGTGCACGCCTCGCAGTCAAAACCAAGCAGGCGCGAAAGCGGAAGATCGGACATATCTGCCCGCTGAAATTGTGCGTACGTGGCACGGCTGACCAACTCCAGCGCGGTATATGCATTGCCCACGTGAGAAAACGGGGTCACCCTGACCGTTGTATGCAGTTGCTTTTCCAAAAAAGCCGCCACCCGTCCTCCCAACTCCTCGCTTGGGATGTTCAAACGGAACACACCGCCCTGCACCTGCGCGCAAAACAGAAGCCCCTGTGCCAGTGCCCGTCGGCAACACGGCTTTTTGGGAGGTTCTTCTTCCCAAAATTCTATTTTACATTCCTGTGAAAATGACATTTCCATTCTCCATTTTCTTATCTTGCCAGGTGTGCTGTCAAAATTTGCACCTCAGGGTCGAGCTCGATGCCGTGGTCACGCAATACGACCATACGTACGTGCTCGATCAAGCGACGCACGTCAAGTGCCGTCGCGCCACCTGCGTTGATGATAAAGCCTGCATGCTTGGGCGAGACCATCGCCCCACCGATGCGGCATCCCTTCAAGCCGCTCTGCTCAATCAGCTGTCCTGCGAAAGCCCCCTCGGGCCGCTTGAACGTGCTACCCGCACTGGGATACTCCAGCGGCTGTTTTTCGCGTCGCCGTTGCATATAATCCTGCATACGCGCCTCGATCGCCTCGCCATCGTCAGGCGTCAATGCCATCGTTGCGCCCAGCACCGTCCACTCGGGATGCGCTTGCAAGCAGCTGTGACGATAAGAAAATTCCATTTGCTCCCCTGTGAGCATGATCACCTCGTTCCGCTTGGCATCGTACAGGCGAACCGTGCGCACGATTTGCGACATCTCGCCGCCATATGCTCCGGCGTTCATATACAGCGCACCACCCAGTGTGCCGGGAATACCGTGGGCAAACTCCAAACCGGTAAGAGCCGATTTTTGCGCTTCACGGGCAATTTCGGCCAGTGTCGCGCCGCAAGAAGCTGAAACAAGATTGTCGTCCTTTGTTATTTCTCGAACGGCAGTGGTACGAACAGCCACCCCCTCGATTCCCTCATCAGGAAATAGGACGTTGCTCCCCCGCCCCAAGACAAGAGAGAACACACCGCTCGATTTAACCGCGCGCAATGATTGGACAAGCTGATTTTCGTCCGTCGGTTCGACCATGAGTGTGATCGGACCGCCGATATGAAAAGACGTATGGAGCGCAAGCGGCACGTCGCGGCGTACGGGGATGCCGAGTGTATTCAGTTTAGCTTCCAATTGTTGCAATGCTTGCATATCGGCCTCCCGTTAACAGTTCTTCTTACAGCAGTATATCCAAAAGCTCACGCAAATGTGAGATAGTATAGGTCGGATCAAGTCCTCTTGCCTGTGCGGCACCGCGATTCTGCTCATCCGGGCACAGCCAGCAGGTATCACATCCCCAGCGCACGCCGCCCGAAATGTCCGAACTCAGCGAGTCGCCAATGACAAGCGCCTGCTCCGTACGAAGATCAGGCAAAGCCGCCGCAACGTGATCAAAATATTCTTGTGCGGGCTTGTTATAGCCAATGTCCTCTGAAATAAACGCATCCTTGAACAATGGGAACAACGGCGAAGGGTCAAAGCGGCCATGCTGTACGCCTGCGTTGCCGTTGGTAATGGCTACCATCGTATAGTGTTTGGCTAATTCTCGGCATACCTCCAGCGCGCCGTCCATGAGAAAGCTCTTGTGCGTCAAGTGCTTAACATAGCTCTTGGCAAATGCAACAGGATCCATCGGGGATAGTCCGCATACCTCACCAAGCACCTTGAAGCGGTGCCAGACAAGCGTGGCGCGATCCATCTCGCCCTTCTCAAGCATCTCCCAATGCGCGTCGTTAATCAGCGCATATTTGGCAATGATATCATCGTCTGCCGGAAAGCCGTGCTCACGCAATGCATCAGCCATGGCATCATGCTCGGAGCGATCAAAATCCAGCAGGGTATTGTCAACGTCAAACAAAAGATAGGTATATTTTTTCATTGCGATTCATTCTCCTTCAGTCGGCGCACCGCACAGTACACCCATTGTATTTATTGTACCATAGACTACAAAAAAAAGCAAGGGCGTTTTACACTTTCCCATGCATCCCTTTCTTGTTTTCTTTGCTGTAAATTCTCGGAAAAATCCGACAACTACTTTCTTTTTTTTGTTTTCCGTGATATAATAGAGTGTATTTCTGTGAAAGGAGTGTAGACAATGACTGATTTGATCCCCTCGCTGTTCGTTCCCGTCATATTCAGCAACAAGCGAGATGTCATTCGCACGGCCCGACGTCTGTTTTGGCAGTATGGTGTGACAACTCACGTCTTCGGTGAGCGTTTGCCTCTTTTCTGCCGTCTGACTCCTTGGATCGTTTGCCACACACTGCCACAGGGACTATCAAATGAGTTTTGCGTCATGGCTCTGTATGATTTTTCTGTCGAAATTCTCGAGTGCGACCGCCAACCGCTGCTGATCATATGCGGCGATACATCTTTTTCCGAGCAGCATCTGGCATTGCTGGAAAGCAGCTATCTGATTTGCCGCGAGCAGGAGCTTGCCTCAATTCTCACCCCTGAACAACACTTGTCCGAAGGAGGAACCTTGCTATGAGTCTTGTGTTTTCATGTGCCAAGCAGCTGCTCGCCTCGCTCCCATGGCAACCGCGCACGGTGGCCGGAACGGGTGTTGCCGCCGATCTTGCGTTGCGCTCGCTTTGCTGTGACTCACGGCGCGCAGGTGAAGGTTCCCTGTTCGTTTGCATTCGCGGCGCACAAAGCGACGGACATCACTATATTCTCTCCGCTTACGAAGCAGGCTGCCGTTGTTTTCTCGTTGAGCGATTGCCCGACGTCGCTCTCCCTCCCGACGCTTACCTGTTTCTGTCTGATAATACACATCGCGATCTGGCCTATCTTGCCGCCGCCTTTTACGGCTACCCCGCTCGTGAAATGACAATCGTCGGCATCACGGGCACCAAGGGAAAAACCACCGTAGCCATGCTGTGCCATACCATTGCCCAACAGACGGGCGTCCCGTCAGGATATATCGGTACCTGCGGTGTGCGCTACGGCGAGGTCAAAAAGCAGACGAACAACACCACGCCGGGCGCATTAGAGCTGCAACAATATCTGTATGAAATGCGCCAAGCAGGCGTGCAGACCGTTTTTCTTGAAGTATCCTCACAGGCCCTATGGCAGCACCGCGTTGACGGTATTCCCTTCACCGCCGTTGCCATGACCAACCTGACACCCGATCATATCGGCACACACGAGCACCCCGATTTCGATCATTATATGGCCTGTAAGCGCCGCCTGTTGACCGAGTTTGGCGCCCCCGTCGTTATCTTGAACGCCGACGATTCACTGGTCGACCGTATGGGCGAGCATTTGAAGGCCACCGTGGTGCGTTGCGGTATCCGCCGCGCAGCCGATCTACGCGCGGCCGACCTTTGCCATCATACGCAAAACGGTCTGCCCGGTGTCGCTTTCATATATCGGAACGCAACGGGAAACTTTCCCGTATTCCTTCCCTTACCGGGAGAACATAATGTGTTCAATGCCCTGTTCGCCTTGGCAATTACCGATGCTCTCGGTATCCGCGCAGAGACCGCCGTCGCCGCGCTGGCTCAAGCAACGGTTCCGGGGCGCTTTGAAATGATCCGTTTCAAAGAGGGGCTGATCGTTATCGACTACGCACACAACGGTGCCGCCCTGCGCGCTGCATTAAACACTCTGCGCACCTACGCCCCCCATCGACTGCTTTGTCTTGTCGGCTCGGTGGGTGAGCGCACACAGTGCCGCCGTACCGAATTGGGTGCCGCTGCAAGCGATCTGGCCGATTTCACCTATTTGACAGCGGATGATCCCGGGTTTGAAAACGTTGTCGATATCTGCCGTGACATGGCTCAAGCGTTTGAGGATGATCGCCGATATCGCATCATTCCCGATCGCGCCGAGGCCATCTGCACAGCGCTGGACGAGCTGTGTGCCGGTGATATTTTGCTGCTCGCCGGCAAGGGCGACGAGCAATTCCAAAAAATCGGCAACGAACGCATCCCACACAGCGACCGCGCGGTGGTGGAGACTCATATCGGGGCAGTTTCGATGTCGGTTTGAAGCAAAATCGCTAGATTCTCGCATTCCGAGAGTGATTCGCACTCTACGGGGTGGCAAATTGTCCGTCGCAATGGTAGAATGAGTGCATAACAGATGCCTCGCACGGCATCGCGAAAGGAGCAATCATCTATGGAAAAGAAAACCATCGGCGCGTTTATCTCGGCTCTGCGCCGAGCTCACGGCATGACACAGCGCGAGCTGGGTGAGCGTCTGTTCGTATCGGATAAAGCGGTCAGCCGTTGGGAGCGAGACGAATGCACGCCTGACTTGTCGCTCATCCCCGAAATCGCTGATATTTTCGGCGTCACGGCCGACGAGCTGTTACGTGGCGAACGAAAGGCATCCTCCCCCGCCCCGCAAGAGAATGATACGCCGTCTAACGCAGACGCACCTAAAAAAGACGCCCGAAGCGAGCGCCAGTTCAAGCTCTTGCTCGACCGTCGCATGACCAAATACAAAAATCTCTCGCTGATCTCTGCGGGCATCGGCATCCTTGGCGTTATTGTTGCGGCCATCATCAATCTTGGTGTGACTCGCGGCTATATAGCCTTTTGCATGTCACTTGTCTTTCTGCTTGCCGCCACAGTATGCCAGATCTGCTTCTTAATGACCTTCCGTATGCGACAGAATGAAGAGGATGAGGCAGACGATCGCCACACGATCGTTGCCGCTTTCAACGAAAAAATACTACTCACCGCCAAAAACGTATTTTGGCTACTCTTGGAGCTGCTCGCCTTTTGCCTGCCGCTGACAACGGTAGGGGACGCTTACTTTGGTCTGACCTTCAGCTCGTGGCTACTCTTTGGACTTGCCTGCGCCGCTATCGCGTTTATTCTGCTTCACAGCATCTACGAGCTTGGTCTGCGCCGCCTGTTCATCCAAAAGCAATTACTATCCGACGCTCCCTCATATTGCGCAGAGCGCTCGTTGCTTATCAAAAGCCTTATAATTTTTGCCTCTGTCGGCGTGCTTGTGATCTTTCTCAATGTCGTATTCCAATCTTTTGAATCAACCACCTTTGTCAAGCCCTACGTCTTTGAAACCAAAGAGGAATTTATCAATTTCATGGCCATCCGCGACTCTCGTGATGAATACTACACGTGGGATGAGGACGGCAACATCTTCGTCAACGTCGATTCCGTCCCCGTCGAACCGAGTGATTCCATCCTCGGCGGCGGAAAGGACGAAGCCATCGACGAGGATTTCACCTACGACGAATCTCTACGCGACTACGTCTACGACGCGGACGGTAACGCGCTGTTCAGCTATATCAACCGCCGCCAGAGTGCCAGGATCGAGCTGTCCGACACGCCCGACCGCCTACCCATTCGAGTATATACGCAGGCGCTGATTCGTCAAGGCTCTGCCATCAACGAGAGCATCTGTACAGCGATCACCGTCGCATATGGCGTATTTGGTGCAGTACTGGTTGCCACGTATGTCAGACGGCTGTTAAAATTGAGAGCAAAATAATATAAAAACGGGCTGATGCGTGTGCATCAGCCCGTTTTTATGATCTTTTTAATGATTGACGCTCTCCCAGTCGGCAAGGAATCTCTCGATGCCCTTGTCGGTCAGAGGATGCTTAGTCATGTCCATCAGCACTTTATAGGGGACGGTAGCGATGTCACAGCCCGCCTCTGCAACTTCGATAACATGAAGAGGACTACGCGTCGAAGCAGCTATGATCTGCGTTTGAATGCTCTGCTTGCGGAAGATCGTTACGATCTGCGTGATCAGATCAAGGCCGCAAAAGCCGATATCATCCAACCGCCCGATGAATGGACTGACATAGGTCGCCCCTGCAGCAGCCGCTAAAAGCGCCTGTCCCGGCGTAAATATGAGCGTGACGTTGGTCTTCATGCCCAGCTCCGTTAACGCCTTAACTGCCTTAAGACCCTCTGCACACATAGGGATCTTGATGACAAGGTTGGGATTGTCGATTTTGGCGCACAATTCTTTGGCCTCGGCTATCATGCCGTCCGCCTCAAGTGAGATGACCTCGGCGCTGATGGGGCCTTCGACGATGGTGGCGATCTCCTTGATCGTTTCCACAAAATCGCGCCCTTCCTTGGCAATCAGGGTAGGATTAGTGGTAACACCTGCCACAACGCCCATGGCAACAGCCTTGCGAATTTCCTCTACATTAGCGGTATCAATAAAAAATTTCATGTTTTTTGTCCTTTCTTTTGTTCAGCGGTTGACTTAGCAACTTTTTCTGTTATAATGATAACAGAAAGCGCGTTTTCGCGCAATACGTGGCGATATTTTAGACAAATAAGCACAAAAAATCAAAATTCACGCACAAAAGAGGACGATATGAGCATTTCTAAAAGACAAGAAGAAATTTTGGAGCTCCTAAACGAGCATAGTTTTTTAACGGTTGAGCGTCTTTCAGCCCTAACCTATACCTCACCCTCCAGTATTCGACGCGACCTGACCCAACTGCAAACTCTCTCTCTTATCAAGCGGACGCACGGCGGCGCGTCGATCTTCAACGCGATTCATCAATCCGTGCCACTCAATAGCCGTATGTCACAGAACATCAGCGAAAAGCGAAAAATCGCCAAGCGGGCAGCGACCCTGCTTCACGACGGACAGTCGGTCATGCTGGACGGCTCCTCAACGGCGGGCTTCCTCATTCCCTATATCGCCAAGCACAAGGATATGATCGTCTTCACCAACAATATGCTCACAGCGACCAACGCCATCAATTACGGCATTGCGACGCATTGCACGGGAGGCTTTTCGGTCGATCGCTCAGCCGTGCTGTCGGGGGCGCAGGCCTATCGCGCGGTGACTGAGATCCATCCCGACATTCTCTTTTTCTCCTCCAAGAGTCTCTCCAAGGCCGGCATCATTTCTGACCCCATCCCCGAGGAAAACTACATTCGCACGATAATGCTCAAGAATGCCAAATTCAGCGTTTTCCTTTGTGACAGCGAAAAATTCGACACCGAGTCGCTATATCAATTGATTTCCATCGACGACATCGACGTCTGCGTGTTTGACAAGCCCTTCCCTGCGTTAAGAGCCAAGTGCCAAATATTAGTATGATCATGATAAAAGGGCTGATGCATGCATCAGCCCTTTTACATAGTTTATCCATTTTCATTCAACCGCTCAATAAGCTTAGGCAACATCGGCTCAAAGCGCACACCGTACCAATGCTCAGGGGCGTCGACCGTGTTCTCAATGGCGGCAAGCGTAAAGTCGACCGCGACGGCCGCCGCGCTGTGAAGCGAGTGACCGCGCAGATACGCGCCTGTAAATGCCGAGGCATACACGTCGCCCGTGCCATGGAACATACGGGGAATGCGATGGCGGCCATAATAGTGCGCATTCCCTCCCTTGACCGACATTGCGCCGATAATGTCAGGCTCGAAGCCAACGCCCGTCAGCACGACAGCGGCCGAGCTGATACCGGCAAGGCCGGTCAAAAGCTCGGTGATATAATCCTCGCTTTGCTCCTCCGAATATGGCAGCCCCGTCAGCATTGCCGCCTCGGTGATGTTGGGCAAGATAATATCAGCGCGCGCACAAAGTCTGCGCATAGCGGCCACGTAATTCTCATCAAAGCCCGCGTACAGTTGACCGTTATCTGCCATAGCAGGGTCAACGATCTTCACACCGCCCGGGATAATGAGCGTATCCATGATGGTCTCGACCATCTCCACCTGTCTTGTCGAACCAAGATAGCCGGTATACAGCGCGTCAAAGGTGATACTTTGCTTTTGCCAATGGGCGAGGATGGCGGGAATGTCGTCTGTCAAATCGCGAAAAGTATAGCCCGAAAAGCTACCGCCCGTGTGGGTAGACAGCACAGCCGAGGGCAAAATCGCCGTTTCAAAGCCACAGGCAGACAAAATAGGAAGCGCCACGGTCAGCGAGCATTGTCCCACGCAAGAAATGTCCTGCACGACGAGTATTCTTTTGTAGCTATCCTTCATCATAGCGCACCTCCGTGCCGTTTGGGTTTCGATATGTGATATTATACTCTGCTATAGAGAATTTGTCAAGAGAAAACAGCGGCAGAGTAAACTCTGCCGCTGTTTTCTCTTACTATTTTGCAAGGTAGAAGGGTGCACCGAACGCGCCCTCGTAACGGTATACAGTATAAACGTCTCCGACCTCGTAATCGTAGTATTCCGCGAAAGTAACCTCAACGTCTACCGTCTCACCATCGATCGTCATGATGAATTCATAGCGATCACGACCTTTTCTGCTATGGTGATAATCCTTATCCTCAATCTGTGCAGACCATGCCTGCGGAGTGTCATCTCCCAGCGCATAATTCAAGTGGATAATCGAAACAAGAAAAACAACGAATGTAAGAAAAAGGATCAATAGTACCCAGCCGATGCGCCCCAACCATTTTCTGCCGCGCCAAAGCGCACTTGCCGCTGTGATCATCAAAACGACGGTGATAACAGCGGCCGACAATAGCGCAACAAATACAAAAGCATTGGGAATTCCGCCAAAAAAAGAATATCGATCTGTCAAAAGCAAATACGACGCCACGTAAAAGAAGCTCAAAAATAGTGCGAGCACACTTGCCATGTGCCTGCTACCCCATTTCAAAGCAAAGATCACGATAAAAGCGATGATGTGCAGATAAAGTGCGATTACGTGAAGCAAAACGACCGTTTGAGCGGGCACCCAAAGCTTCGTTGTCATTAGAGCAATAACAACAGCCGCAAACATCAGCTCAAAAGCGCCGACTTGCATTTTTTTTACTTGTTTTTTTCGCTTGGCCATTCGTCTCCTCCTAACCGTTACCCTTCCCACAGCACAACGCTCCCCTGCTCTCTCGTTTTAGCAAGGTCAATGATGCGTTGGTTTTCGCTACCGCGGAAGCGGAGCGAGATGTTTTTCTTCTCCAGCACGAACTCGCCGTCAACAAGCACGTCAATGAGCGAGAGCATCTCGTCCGTCACTTCACACCGCGCGCGGCTGACTCCCGTCAGCTCCTCGTAGGTGTAGCCCGAATAGCACCACACCGTCTTACGCGGGTATTCCGTCTTCAAGCGGCGCAACAGCGGCAGCAGTGCACGCTGGTTGTCGGGCTCCATAGGCTCGCCGCCAAGTAGCGTCAAACCGTGAATATAGGACGGCGAAAGAGAATCGAGGATCTGCTGCTCGGTCGCCTCAGTATAGGGCTGACCGTAAGAAAAGTCCCAAGTTTCAGGCTGAAAGCAGCCCTTACAATGGTGGGTACAGCCAGACACGAACAGAACCGTGCGAATACCAATACCGTTAGCGATGTCGCAGAATTTTATGGTTGCGTAATTCATCAGAGGTGCAATACCCTTTCCTTGATCTCCTGGGTACGTCCTTGGTTCCAATATTGTGAGCCGATATAGCCGCAGGTGCGACGGGCAACGTTCATTTTATTCTGATCCTCATTGCCGCAGTTGGGGCAACGCCAGACAAGCTTTCCGTCCTCCTTGACGATCTCAATCTCGCCCTCGTAGCCGCACAAATGGCAGTAGTCGCTCTTGGTGTTGAGCTCGGCGTACATGATGTTATCGTAAATAAACTTCATGACCTCAAGGACGGCGGGGATATTCTGCTGCATATTGGGCACTTCGACATACGAGATGGCACCGCCTGGCGAGAGCGCCTGGAATTTGGCTTCCAATTCGAGCTTTTTGAAAGCATCGATGGGCTCGGTCACGTGGATATGATACGAGTTGGTGATATAGTTTTTATCCGTCACGCCCTCGATGATGCCGAAGCGGCGCTGCAGGCATTTTGCGAACTTATAGGTGGTCGACTCCAAGGGCGTTCCATAGAGCGAATAGTGAATATTCTCGGCGTTTCTCCATTTCATGCAAGCATCGTTGAGCTTTTGCATAATAGCAAGGCCGAACTTTTCGCCCTCGGGCTCGGTCAGCTTTTTGCCCGTGACCTCAAAAACACATTCCCACAGGCCTGCAAAGCCCAATGAGATGGTCGAATATCCTCCGTGGAGCAACTCATCAATGGTCTCGCCCTTGCCAAGACGCGAGAGCGCGCCGTGCTGCCACAAAATGGGCGCGGCATCGGACAGCGTCCCCTCCAGTCGCTCATGGCGGCATTTGAGGGCACGATGGCACAGCTCCAAGCGATCCTCCAGGATTTCCCAGAACTTCTTTTCACTCTTACCTTCGCGACAAGCCGAGCAAGCAACGTCAACTAAGTTGATGGTCACGACGCCCTGGTTGAAGCGACCGTAATACTTTGGCTTGCCGTTCTCGTCGACATAAGGGGTGAGGAAGCTGCGGCAGCCCATGCAGGTGTAGCAGTTACCGTTGCCGTTCTGGTCGATCTTAAGCTGCAGCATCATCTTTTCCGAGATGTAATCAGGCACCATTCTTTTAGCGGTGCACTTGGCGGCCAGCTCGGTCAGATAGAAATACTTGGAATCCTCGTGAATATTATCTTCTTCCAACACGTAGATCAGCTTGGGGAACGCAGGGGTGACCCATACGCCAACCTCATTCTTGGTGCCCGTGATGCGTTGCTTAAGCACCTCTTCGATAATAATGGCAAGGTCAGCCTTCTCACGCTCGTTCTTGGCTTCATTCAAATACATGAATACGGTAACGAAGGGGGCCTGGCCGTTGGTCGTCAGCAGGGTAACCACCTGATATTGGATGGTCTGAACGCCACGCTGAACCTCCTCTCGCACACGCTTTTCCACCATAGCACTGATCTGCTCGGAGGTAACAGCAATGCCGAGATCGTTCATTTCAGCAGTAATTTGGCGGGTGATTTTTTCGCGCGACACCTGCACAAAGGGAGCAAGATGGGTCAGCGAGATGGACTGGCCGCCGTACTGATTAGAGGCGACCTGCGCGATGATCTGAGTCGCGATATTGCAGGCCGTCGAGAAGGAGTGCGGCTTTTCGATCATGGTGCCCGAGATGACCGTTCCGTTTTGCAGCATATCCTCCAGGTTGACCAGATCGCAATTATGCATATGCTGAGCAAAGTAGTCGGCATCGTGGAAGTGGATGATGCCCTCCTCGTGTGCCTTGACAATTTCCTCGGGCAGTAAAATGCGGCGAGTCAAATCCTTGGATACTTCGCCTGCCATATAGTCGCGTTGGACCGAATTGACGGTGGGATTTTTGTTGGCGTTTTCCTGCTTGACCTCCTCGTTGTTGCACTCGATCAGCGACAGAATCTGATTGTCCGTCGTATTGGCAACACGGGCAAGGTTACGGGTAAAGCGGTAGCGGATATAGCGCTTGGCCGTCTCGGGTGCGCCCTGCAGTATGATGTGGGTTTCGACCAGCTCTTGAATCTCCTCAACCGAAAATGCACGGCCAACCTCGTTGCAATGGTCCTCGATGACGAGCGAAATGTAGTCGATCTGGCGCTCGGACAGCTCGGGATGGCCCTCGGTGTCCTCGTTTGCTTTGCGAATCGCGTTTTTAATTTTTACTCGGTCAAAATTTTCTTCCGATCCGTCTCTTTTGATAATCTTCATAGCTATATTTGCTCCTTTTCATTTATTCGGGGCAGCGATCAAGCGGCGATTCGCCGCAAAAATTGGCTTGTATCCTATATCATACCACATCTTGTCAGATTTTGCAATAGGTAAAACACAATATATTGAATATTTTTTGATATTGAATTGCTTATCTTGTGGTATTTGGTGAAAGTGCCATCTGTCAACATACACCAAAAATCTACCTCATTTTCTTTGTGAATTTTACCGTTTTTCGCCAAAAGGTATTGAAAAATGAGCACAAATGTGATATGCTTGATACAGGTATTTTTTTGCCACCGTCAAAAAAGGAGATTGTTTTATGGAAACTGTCAGAGTTGGCTTGATCGGCCTTGGAATGCGAGGAAACGATTTGCTTCGCACCTCTCTTCTTACCCTTCCCTACGTGAAAATCACCGCTGTTTGCGACGTCTACGAGGACCGTGTGCAAAAGGTGTTAGATTATCTGTCCGATAAAGTTGAGCATGTCCGCGGCTACACCGATTACAATGAACTGCTGACCTCGGGGCTGGTTGATGCTGTCATCGTCGCGACATCGTGGGAGACCCATCTGCCCATTTCCTGCGCCGCTATGGAAGCAGGCGTGGCGGTTGGCTGTGAGGTCGCGGGCGCATATTCTCTCGACGATTGCTATCGTTTGATCGAAACGTGGGAGCGCACCAAAACGCCCTACATGATGCTCGAAAACTGCAACTACAACCGTCGAGAGACGTGTCTGTTTGCCATGATCAAGGCAGGGCTGTTCGGCAAGATCGTCGCCTGCGACGGCGGCTATATGCACGATCTTCGCTACGAGGTCGCAAACGGTGAACGAAACCGCCATTACCGCCAGCGCAACTACGTCAGCCGTTGCGCTGAGAATTACCCTACCCACGAGCTCGGTCCCATCATGCAAATGCTGGATATCAACCGTGGCAACCGCATGGTATCGCTTGTATCTGTCGCCTCGGGCGCATTTGGTCTGCAGGCCTACATGGACGAGCAAGACAAGGAAAATCCGCTATCACATCAGCGCATCGCCCAAGGAGATATTGTCACCACGACCATCACCTGTCTGCGCGGTGAGACCATTACCTTGCGTCTGGACACCACACTTCCCCGCTACTATTCCCGCGGTCTGGCCATTCACGGCACGAAGGCCTTATACACCGAAGATAACAATACGCTCTTTATTGGAAGCGAACACGAAGCCTACGACTTTAAGGCTCACGAGCTGTGGGGCAACTTTAAGGAATACAGCAAGGATTACCGTAACGAAGATTGGCGTGAAGCAGACGACGGTTTGATTGTCGGTGGACACGGCGGCATGGACTATTTCATGATGCGCGACTTTATGACGCGGTTAATGAAGGGCGAATCCTTCCGAACCGACGTTTACGATGCGGCAGCTATGATGTGCATTACGCCTTTAAGCGAAGAATCGATTGCCAAGGGCGGTGCCCCCGTGGCAATTCCCGATTTTACCAGAGGTATGTTTTTGCTTCGCAAGTAAAAGAGGAACCCTTCCGAACGATTCGGAAGGGTTCCTTTTTTCATTTGCTATATTATTTCACTTCAAAATCCCATGTGCCGGAACCAACCGTCACAGAGATAAATCCATCCTGATATCTGCCCTGCATCGTCTCACCGTTGACTGTCAGCGTTGCGCCCTCGGCCGCAGGCAAATAGACCGTTGCCTTCGTGTTAGCGGGAACTCTCACACTTGCGGTGTAAACGCTGCCATTATCGTCAAACGAAGCCTCGATGCGACCTCTGATCGTGGGCACAGTCAAGGAAGCCTGAGTCAATCCCTCAGTTTGGAAGCGAACGTCAAACGCCTCATAACCCGCCTTGGTGGGCTTGATGCCGAAGATACCGTTCATGATGGCGTACGCGGGTGCCGCGCCCCAAGGATGGGACAGTGTCATATTGGTCTTAATCGTCGAGTTCCAGCCCTCGGCCGTGATGGTCGCTCCCAGCGTGTACAGCATATACGCCCAGGTGCGCGCGCCCTCGGAGGCATCCTCGTTAAGCAACAGCTTATTGGCTACCTTGCCATTGCCGGAATCGTACAGACCCTTGAGCAGGAAGAAAGAGCCATATACACTCATGCGAATCTCGCCCTGTTCTTCAATGGTTGCTGCCATGGCGTTTGCCATCTCCTGGTCCTCATAAATACCAAATGCCAGTGCATAGGCCGTTGCGTGCTGCGAGAAGTGGGCGGAGGGGGTACCGTCGGCATTCAGACCGTCAGCAAACGCGCCCTTTTCCGCGTCGTACAGTGTGTCGATCATAGCAGCCCTGATATCCTCTGCCAGCTCGGCAAAAGTATCGGCATCGTCCTTATGACCCGTCAGATCGGCAATTTCCGCCAGTGCCTCATAGGTGCGGACAGCCACAGCGTTGAGTACCGTGTTGAACTTAACTTTCGTATCAAAGCCGTCACGCTCGACCTGAGGCCAGTCGATCAGTACGGCGTCGGTAGAGGTGACGGTTGCGGAGTTGCCCGTGGTCAAAAGGCCAAATTCCTCGTCATAATACTTGGTATAGACTCTTTCCTTGAGCACATCGTAATAGGTTTCGAGCGAGCTGACATCCCCCGTCGTCATGTAATCGTCCATGGCCGACTGAGCCGCAAACAAATAATATTCTGCGGGCCACGTGCGGTGGGTGTACAGATATTCGGTGCTGAAACGACCGATGCTGTAATCGTTGCCAAAGGCATAGGAAGCCAGCAGATTGATGATCAGGTCGCCCTCGTAAGCCAGTCGCTCGCGAGATTGCGAATCGACAAACAGATCTTGCGTGGTCATCTTGATGGTGCGCTTCATCAAATCGTAAATATCGTTGAGAAGTAAGTCGTCGGAGCTAAAGTCAGACGCATCGTCATCAAAAGCGGCACGGACCTCCAGTCCCTGCACCATATCGGGAGTAATCTCCACGGGGCAGCCAGAGATCTGAATGTAGCGATAGGCCAAAAGGTCAATCGTCTCGACCGTCTGCTTGCCTGCCGTCAGCTTCCACGTTTCCTTGTAAACGTTGGTGGTCAGCATTTGATACTTGACCGAACCGTCTGAGTTGAGCTGCTCACCGTAGTAAACATTAAGCGTAGCCGCCGCAGGCAGTTCCGCCGTGAAGCGAACACCACCGATGATCTCGCCGCCAAGGTCAATGACGTAGTCGCCATTTTCCAACTTTTGGACGCTGACGCGCTTCTCGCTGACATAGCGGCTGACGTTATCCGTCTCGCTGGGGGTAAGCACCAAATCCTTTGTCAAGGATTCGCCCACGTAAATTCCCTTCCATTTGGCATCATCGAAACCAACGGTAGCAAAGCCGGCAGGATACAGCGACATATCGATATTATTGGCATGTGCGACAAAGTAGGTGGTACCAATGGAATTGTCCTTGCCGAATACCGCATCAGCAGGCAGCGCGCGCCAGTTTTCGGCATCACGAGCCGTGTTGGAAACAACCTCGCTTGTCCCATCGGTATAGTGCAACGTCAACTGCGAGAGGAAGGCGCGACCGCCCGTGGTATAGTTGATCGTCGCAAGGCAGTTGTCGCCTTGCTTAAGCAGATCGGTAATATCGTACGTGTTGTAGTACAGAAGCGTATCACCGGCAGGCGACTGTCCATAGCGAGAAGGACCGACGCCGACAAGCGTTCCATTCACGTACATATTGTAAACAAACTGGCGAGTGGATTCCGGCGACGTTGCCGTCACGCTGAGCACAGCACGGTCAAGTTTAGCCAACTGGTCCGCGCTCAGAGCAAGCTCACCGCGCAAAAAGACGAACGACTCTCCGCTCATACCCGATCCGAAATTCTTGGCAGCCTCTCGGTCAAGGAAATCGCCCGAGCCCATGGCCTTGGGCACATTGAGCACACCGCCCGAAATGGAGCTCTTGCTAAATGGATTTTCAGCAGCAGCATAGTTAGAGCGATACAGTTGGGCATTGTCAGTCTGATTGTAAATATACATCGAGTGGATCTTGCCCGATTCGGAGCCGCCCGTACGCAAGCCGACCGTGCCCTCTTCGAAGCCATATTCGGATACGTCGCGCTCGTCAATCAGCACGTATTCATCGTCCTCGTCTGCAATATACGTTTCGATGACATCACCCTCGCATACCAGGCGGGCCTTGATCAGGTCGCCTGTGCCGAATGCGACCTCGGCCGGCACGTCGATCTTGGCGATAGACGAATTGTTAACAAATTTGCCGTCCTTATAGACGTGCGGGCAAAGAAGTGCCTTGCCGCCCTCGATCTTAAACTGCCACATATAGAAGTTGGCCGTATTTTTGGCACGAAGAATAAAACCGACTGCATTGTTTTCGATTTCGAATTCAACGTCCATGGTATAGTCGGTCCAATCGGTCGATATCTTTGGTGCATGGGTGACGGAAGCACCAATACCGGCCCAAACGCCGTTTGTGCTTGCCCATTCATTGCCCACAGCCGTCGTAAAAGGCTGAGGATCGGAAGTAGCGCTATCACCAGATGCATCGGACGTTGTCACGCTCCAATAATACAGCGTGTTGTCTGACAGCTTGCTTGCCAACTCGGGGAAATTGACAGCAGTACTCTGCGCCGATTGTACCAAACCGCTGTCAAATACGTATTGCTTGGCCTGCATATTGGCTGCGCTGTTAGCAATCACAATACGGTAAGCCGTTTGCTTTTCGTTTTGATCAGGGTCATTCATCACCCAGGAAAAACGCAGATCATTTTTGTCCACGCCAAAGGGCTCGGACAAAAGATTGATGCGCAAATCGCTCGGCTTATCTACGCTTGCGGTCTCATCGCCTGCAGGAGGATTGGGATTGTCCACAGGGGGCTTCGGGGTAGGATCATTTGTTGGGTCCTTGCGACAGCCCATCGCCAGCACCATCAAAAGTGCCAACACAAGACACATCGCCCGACGAAGATAGCAAAACTTTTTACTCATAAGTAGTTCTCCTTGAACGTATTGATATTTCATTATAACATGCTTTTTCCGATTTGTAAAGAGGAAATAGCACATACTGTGTGCCTTTGTAAAAAAAATCCCTGCGCCGGAGCACAGGGATTGTATACTGCTTATTCAGCTGTAGTCTGTTCAGTAGTGGGAGCCTCCTCTACCTTGGGGGCAGGCATACACAGCAACAGGATACCTGCAACCGTGTTAACGAACAACAGCGTGACAACCTTCCAACCGGTGGTCAGCTCGTCATTCTTCAGTTTCTTCAGAACGATCAATCCAAATACAAGAGGAAGAACCGTTCAACAGCCGGCAATCATACCAATAATGATAAATACCTTTGCTACAGTTTTCATAATGATTTCCTTTCAAAATGATAAGTTATTCTACGGGTATCCCGTATGTATAAATTATATACTATTCTTATGGAATTGTCAATAAGAATCTTATTTTTTCGACAAACTCTTGCTTTTTCTCGCATAATCATTTATAATATTGCAGAATATAACTTAAAGGAATTTGAATGATGGATGTCAATTACAAAAATCAAAAGCGTTATAAAACCGCAAAATATCCCATCCGCCAACCATGGTATCTGACCTGGCTGATCTGGATCTTGTCCAAGATTGTGCTTGCATTCAAGCCGCACAAGGTCGAAAAGATCGGCATGGAGGGGCTCAAGCCGCCCTACATGATCCTCTCCAATCATATGTCATTTATCGATTTCGAGCTGGTTGCACTCGGCACCCATCCCCATAGAGTCAACAATGTCGTCAACATCGACGGCTTTTATCAGCGTCCGTGGCTACTCGAGTGGATCGGTGCCATCTGCACCCGTAAGTTCACGACCGATCTGCATCTGGTCAAGTCTATTCGCAAGGTGCTCCAGCGCGGTGATATTCTTTGTATGTACCCCGAGGCACGCTACTCGCCCTGCGGAACGACCTCCTATCTGCCTGACTCTCTGGGCGCGCTCGTGCGTATGTGTAAAGTGCCCGTTGTCGTGGCCATCCACCGAGGCAACTATCTGCACGCGCCTTTTTGGAACTTCCGCAAAAAGCGTAAGGTGCCAATGCACACGACCATGAAGCTCGTTCTGACCCCCGAGCAGCTCAAGACTATGTCTACTCACGAGGTCAACAC
This sequence comes from Clostridia bacterium, assembly GCA_017507985.1. GTDB lineage: Bacteria > Bacillota > Clostridia > Oscillospirales > CAG-272 > SIG644. Next base: position 17,656 of record JAFVZV010000109.1, on the reverse strand, counting down.
CGTTTTGCGCGAGGCATTTGCATACGACGACTATCGTTATCAAAAAGAAAACGGCATTCGCATCACCGAAAAGTTCCGTGCCGAGGGTATGCACAAAATCCTGTATCAATGCCCCCATTGCATGAGCGAAACGGGCATGGCCTCCGAGGGTGTAGAAATTTTCTGCCGCGATTGCGGCAAGCGCTGGACCTTAAACGAGGACGGCACGCTGACGGCAAACGAGGGCGAGACCGAATTTTCGCACGTCCCCGATTGGTTCGCATGGGAGCGCGAGCAGGTGCGAGATGAGATCGAGCGCGGCGACTACCGCTTTGAAGATGAAGTTGATGTACACTCCCTGCCCCGTTGTTGGAAATTCGAGCCGCTGGGCAAGGCGACATTGACGCACGACCCCGAGAACGGATTTGTCCTTGAAGGTCATTACCGCGGGCAGGACTACCGCATTCAACGCGAGCCCTTGCAGATCAACTCGTTGCACGTCGAATACGATTTCCCCCACATCAAGCCCTTGGACTGCGTGGATATTTCCACCGAAAACGACTCCTTCTACTGCTTCCCGACCAAAGAGAACGTGGTCACCAAGCTGGCCTTTGCGACCGAGATCATTTATCAGAGAAAAGAGCAAGAGGCAAAGCAAAAAAGAGCGGCGAGGGGATAACAAAAAGATCACGGCAAATTGCCGTGATCTTTTTGTTTTAGAACCCACACTCCTCTTCAAATTCGCGCAGGCCTTGCACGTAGCCCGCTCTGTCAACGGGAAACGCAAGGCCGTGGCCTGCACCCTTGATGGTAACCATTTTCTTTTGCGATACGCAAGCCTCGTGCAGCTTAACGCTCATGTCGTAAGGCACGAAATTGTCCGTGTCGCCGTGGATGAAGACGATGGGCACGCGCGCCTTTTGCACCGCCTCCATAGGCGAGGTTTCTTCAACGTCAAAGCCGCCGTATAGGCGTCCGCCCAAACGGATAAGAGGGTAGATCGGGAAAAGAGGCAATTTCAGATCCTTGACAACCTTTTTGATGATGTCCTTGGCAGAGGTATAGCCACAATCGGCCATGACGCAGACGACGTTTTCGGGTAAATTCTCGCCTGCCGCCAGCATGACGGTCGCCGCGCCCATGGACACGCCGCCAATGACGATCTTTCTGTCCTTGCCAAAGCGCTCGGTGGCATACCGAATCCAGGACAGACAGTCGTATCTCTCGCGGATGCCGAAGGTGATGATATGTCCGTCGCTCTTACCACCCGCCCGCTGGTCGATGATGATGGCACTGCGGCCAAGGGCAAAGCAACGCTCAATGCCGCCGCAAAGGTCGCGCTCAGCGTTGCCGCGGTAGCCGTGGAACAACAGCTCAACCGTCGCGTCGGGGGCGTATTCGTAGTATGTACCACGCAGAGTCAGTCCGTCGTAGGATTGGATCTCGATGTCCTCGTGGGGCATGGTGCGGATCTGTTTGGTCCAGTTCACCATGTCCTCACGGAACACCTCATAGATTTTTCCCGGTGGGATCTCATATTCGTCAGGGCCGAGCGCCTTTCTCTTGCCCGAGTAAAAAACCATAATAAAGCAGACAAGCGCCGCCAGCAAAATCAGAACGATCAGCGCGGCGAGAATGATCGATACGATAATCAAAGGGTGCATTTTTTGCCTCCGTATTTAGATCAGATGATATTATTATAGCACTCCCTCCTCTTTCCGTCAATCGCCACTTTGCATTTTTTGGATATTTTCCGCATGCCAATATCATACAGTTTAACTAATATATTCTTAATTATAATTAATTATAATCACTTGCAAAAGTATTGACTTTTTTGTCGAAATATGTTATAAAAGAGACTGGTATTTTATTGCCGCAGTATGCGCTATCAATCACTATAAGGAGCTGTATTATGGAAAAATTCGTCATATTGGCCGATATCACCTGCGACCTCTCACGCGAGATCCGCGAGCATATCGGTATGCAGGATTACATCATGGGGCACGTCAGCATCACCGAAGGCGAAAACACCAAAGACTACCAGACCGATCTGGACTGGCAGACCATCTCCAGAGAGACCTTTTATGGTGCGCTGGATAAAAAGAACATCAAGGTCGTGTCCGCTCCGCCAAACTTGGACGAGTACATGGACGCCTTTACCAAATACGTCAAGCAGGGTTACGCTGTGCTAAGTATGTCTATTTCTTCAAAAATCAGCGGTACGTACGATTTTTCCTGCGTTGCCGCCAAGAAGGTTCAAGAGCAATATCCCGAGGCTCAAATCTACTGTTTCGACTCTCTGCGTATGGCGGGAGCATTCGGTCTGCTGGTGTTATATGCCCACTTGCTGCAAAACGAAGGCAAGAGTTTTGAGGAGGTCATCACATGGCTGGAGGCTAATAAAAACCGCGTGCATCAGATGGGGCCGATCGACGATCTGATCGTCATCGCACGCCGTGGCAGAATCACCATGGGCAAAGCCATCCTCGGCAGTTTCGCGGGTGTCAAGCCTATGGGGGATTGCAACCGCGAGGGCTACGTTACCGTCCTAACTCGCGTCAAGGGCATTCGTAAGGCGCTTGATCTGACGGCAGCCTATGTTCAAAAAACTGCCGTAAATCCGCAAAACTCCTACGCTATTATTGAGCATACCGACCGTGCTCAACTGGCAGAGCTGCTCAAAGATAAGCTGCAAGCACTTGTTCCCTTCAAGAAAGTGTTTATTGTTGAATGCTTTGCCGGCAACGCGACTAACATCGGTACGGGCATGACGGGCGTTTATTATTTCGGAGAGGACGTGTCCGATAATATGCAAAAGGAAACAGCTATTCTGCTCGAGCTGAGCGGTAATTGACATCTGATTCCGACAATCCACGCTGACAGGAGATAATTTATGATATACACACAACTGGATGGGGCGCTGTTCTGTCATCTTTTGGATTATGGCATTCGCAATCTTGCGTTGCATTGCGACGAAGTCAATGCCATGAACGTGTTTCCAGTCCCGGACGGCGACACCGGCACCAACATGGTAACGACACTGTGCAACGGCTATCGGGCGATCGCCTCACCTTCCTCTGAGCTTTCTGAGGTTGCCCGGCAGTTTGCCGCTTCCGTCGTCTACGGCGCGCGCGGCAATTCGGGCGTGATCGTTTCTCAGTTCTTCAAGGGCTTTTCGGAGACCTTTTACATTCCCCGTGACAAAGCAGCCGTCGGATGTTCCGAATACGTCGCCGCTCTGCAGCAAGGCATCCGTTATGCTTACGATGCGGTTTCCCACCCAACGGAAGGAACCATCCTTACCGTCATCCGCGAGGCCACTGAACACGTCTCACGCATCGAGCCGACCGACTTGACCGAGCTGATTCGTCAGTTCTTGCATCAAGCCAAGCTCTCTCTTCAAAACACCCCCAATCTTCTGCCCATTTTGAAGCAGGCGGGCGTGGTGGACAGCGGTGCTGTCGGTATCATATGCGTGTTCGAGGGTATGCTGAGATACCTTTTAGGGGAGACGATCGAAAAAGCAGCCGACGCTTCCACTGACGTCTTTGTCGACTACAACCGCTTTAACACAAGTAGCCGTTTTGAGTTTGGCTATTGCACCGAATTTCTGTTACAGCTGCTGGACGATGCCGCTCCCTTTGACCGTGCGACATTTCTGTCTGCTCTCGAATCGCTGGGCGACTCGATCGTTTGCTCGGTCGATACAGACAAAGTCAAGGTGCACGTCCACACCCGCACTCCGGAAAAGGTGCTCGCCCTGGCCCACGCACATGGAGAGTTTCTTTCACTCAAATTGGAAAACATGAGCGTTCAGCACACCGCACAAACCAAGCAGGAGCAACGCGTGATCAACAACAGCCAAACAAAAGTCGCAGGCCCGTTTGCCGTTGTTGCCGTTTCGCACAGTCAAAGCATGAGCGAGCTGTTTGAGAGCATGGGAGCTGACGTTGTCATCTCGCTGACCGATACGCAGACCCCCAGCGCGCAGCATTTTGTTGACGCTTTTGTTGCGGCGAATTGCGACAATATCATCGTATTCCCCAACAATCCCAACGACGTTCTGACGGCTCGTCAAGCCTGCGCGCTGTACGAGAAGGGCAACATTGCCATTCTCAATTCCCGCTCCATTGCCGACTGCTATGCCGCACTGGCATTGATCGATTATCATTGCAGTGACTTTGACCGCGTGGTCAGCGGCATCAACAAGGTCATGAATAACATTGACACCATCCGTCTGACCGCCGCCGCACGTGATGCCGTTTACGACGGTGCCAATATTCAAAAGGGAGATTTTCTTGCGTTGCGAGGCTCGCGTCTCCTCGCCATAGATTCGTCTCTTGAGCAGTTGGCCTGCCGCATCATCACGGACATCATGGCGCAAGAGGAAAAGGACACGATCACACTCTTTGGCGGTAACGATATTTCTCAAAATGCCATTGACACCGTGCTTGATTTCATCAGCAACACCTATGTCTACACCGAAGCCAATCTTGTTCCCACAGGTAACGCCGGCGCGGACTTGATCTTATCATTTGAATAATCTACTTTTGAAGGGAGACCCCATGAAATACGCAATTACAAGTAGAAAAAAACTGATACTTTACGGATGCGCCGGACTTGGCGTCAATATGTTGGGTATCATCGTTGGCTCCTATCTTTGCAGTGCTTTACTCGTCGGCGGTTTCGTTGACAATGTAGAAAACTGGACATATCTCAACAAGGACCTGGTTGTCGCCGGGCTTTGGGCAATCCTTGCCTTTTTTGCTAAGGCCCTGGACGGTATTATCGACATTCCCCTCGCTTCCTGGACAGACAACCTGCATACCCGCTGGGGACGTCGCCGCCCTTCCATCGTGATCGGCCTTGTCGTAACCGTTATCGCTTATCTGCTTTTTCTCGTTCCGCTTGATAGCGGTGCGACGGTGCTCAACACGATATGGTTCGCTTTCATTCTGATGCTGTTCTATTCGGCCTATACGCTGACCATGCTGACCTATTACGCCACCTTCAGCGAGATCATCGCCAATGATGCTGACCGTATCTTTTTGTCCAACACCAAATCTATTTGCGACGTTGTTTACTTTTCGCTCAGCTTTGCGCTGGTTCCTGTGTTCGTCAACATGGGTATGAACATCCGCATTGTTGCCATTTTGTTCCTCCCGCTTTGCCTGACCATGCTCATTCCTTTGTTCTTGCTCAAGGAGGATCGCACCGATGGCGATAACGTCAATCTTCCAACGCAGGAGCATATTCCGCTGAAAAAATCGCTGATCTTCTCCTTCAAAAACAAAAAATACATTTACTGGCTGAGCATTCTTTGCGTTATGAACGTCGGTCTGCAGTTGTTCCTCAGCGGCATCAATGAGTTTTTCTCAACGACGGGTATTAATATGACCTTCGTCATGGCATCGGCTTTTGCGCCTGTCCCCTTCACGCTGATGATTTATAACAGAATCATCAAAAAGAAAGGACTTCGTGTTGCTTACCAGTATGCTCTTGCCATGTTTTCATCCGGCATGACGCTGATGTTCCTTTGTCACAATATCGTTCCGGAGCATCTGCTGTTGCCCTTTGCCATTTTCTGCAGTCTTTTGACCTCGTGTGGTATCGGTGCCTTTTTTTCGGTCACCTACATGATCCCCTCCCAGCTTGCCGAGGAAGAAAACCTCAAGGGGGAAACGTGTGCATCGTCCATGTACTTTGCCATCCAGGGGCTGTTTGAGGCTGTTTCGGCGGCATTGGCATCGCACATCATTCTGGTCTATCTCAAGCAGAGTGGCAACGTCTATCTGTTGACCATCATTGTCGCTATGATGTGCATGGCCGCCTTTACGCTGGCATTCTTTATGCCCCGTTCGCTGGCACTCTTGGGCAAAGCATCCGATAAATAATCCACGATGCATAACCATCAAAAGCAGTTATGGCAAAACGTGCAAATGCTCAAGCAGTCCAAGCAGCAATTTAAGGATATCTATCGTATCATTTTTGCTGACGGCTCGCGCGCTTGCTTTGAAAATGCCACTATGCTCAGAATCCATACCATAACCAACGACGCCGCCCGACAGAAGATCGAACGTCTGGCCGCAGCTTTAGCCACTAAGATAGGGAAAACAGGTGCCTACATCGGCTTATACGGCGTCAACTCCGAACGTTGGATTTTGCTCTTTTGGGCCATTCTTCGCAGCGGAAACCACGCCTATCTGATCAACACACGTCAGCCTCGCGCCTTTACCGAATCGGTATTGCTTACGCTGGGAGCAGATACCGTGGTGTGCTGCGATGAGACCGTTCCACTCGACGCGACCGTCATCACCTTTGTTGAGCTTGACACGCTTGCAGCAGATACAATGCCTTTGCCCGAGGACTCACCCTTTGGCAACGAGTTGGCACTAACGACCAGCGGAACGACCTTGCAACAAAAAATTTGCGTTTACCGTGGTGAAAATTTTGCCGAGCAGCTGTGCGGCACGCCCGCCCTTGTCAAACAAAATCCCGGGCTGATCGAACGTTACGAGGGAAAATTCAAGCAGCTCGCCTTTTTGCCGCTATATCATATCTTCGGCTTTTCGGCCATGTATCTCTGGTACGCTTTTTTGGGTGCCGCTATCGTTTTTCCACCCTCGTATGCTCCTGATGTGCTGTTACGAACTGTTCGCCGTCATGAGATCACACACGTCTTTGCCGTTCCCCTCCTTTGGCATGGCATCGAAAAAAGCGTGAGAAAAAATATCTCAAAGCAGGATGAACGGACGCAAAAGAAATTCCACCAAGCGATCGATCTCTCCATCCGACTGCAACGCGCCCTTCCAAAGGCAGGCAGAGCAATGGCCTCAAGAATGCTGTCTGATGTACGCGCCAAGCTGTTTGGCGAAAGTGTACGATTTTGCATCACGGGCGGTAGCAGCATTGAGCCAAGCACCCTGCATCTGATCAACGCTCTGGGCTATCCGCTCTATAACGGCTACGGCATGAGCGAGATCGGCATCACATCGGTCGAGCTCTCACGCGACTTTATTACCCGTCTGCGCGGCACCATCGGTCACCCCTTCCCCTTTGTCGAATACCGCGCGGACGAAAACGGGCACCTGCTGGTCAAGGGATGCGCGAGTTGCGATCATATGATCATCGACGGTGTAAAGCAACCAATGTACGAATGGTTTGACACGGGCGATATCGTTCGCGCAGAGGAGGATGGCCGTTATTCGTTCGAGGGGCGCGTCAGCGACGTAATTATCGGCGAGGACGGGGAGAACATCAATCCCGACATGATCCGTGCCGCTTTCCATTTACCCAACGCCAAGGCATTTGAGGTGTTGGCTGATCCGAACAGCGGTCTGCCCATGCTACTGGTTTGCATTGACAAAACCGTCACAAATGGTGAGTGGCAAGAGCTGCAAGACCACATCAACGAGAACAACGCTGATCTTCCCCATGCCCTGCGCGTCCGCAACGTCAAGTTCACCTTTGACCCTCTGCTGCGTGAAAGCGATATTAAAATCAGCCGCACGTATCTTTCACTCGCCATTCGCGCAGGTCACATTGCGCTGTTTGATCACTACCGCTCTGATGATACACAAACGGGCAACGATAGCTCCATCAAGCAACGGCTACGCGAACTGATCGCCACGACGTTGGAAATTGATGCCTGTGCAGTTTCTGACACCGCCAATTTCTTTTCAGATCTTGGTGGCAGTAGCTTAGATTACTATACCCTCATTGGATATATCGACGAGCAGTTTGGAATTCGCCTGCCCTTTGACAACGGCAATTTCACCTACTGTCTGAACGACTTTGAAAAACTGGTAAAGGAGCTTCTTTCCGATCATGCATGAATTTTTCCGATGGATAGCTCTGATCACGGGCTGGCCCTTTCAGCTCTTGCTTTTTAAACGAAAGACATATTACGAAAACCGGAAAAAGCAAGGCCGCCGTGTTCGCGGCGGCGCACTGATCGTATCCAATCACTACAGCGTGTTTGACTATATGGTCAACTTGTTTCTCTTTCCCTTTCGCAAGCTACACGTGGTCTACTGGCCGCAACGCGGCACAAGGCAAGGACGCTTTTTCTTGTGGGGAATGCGATTCTTCGGGGGCATCGAATCGGATAAATTGGCCACCGATCTGCATTTCATGGACAAAAGCGTCAAGGTGTTGGAGCATAAGAAGCTGGTGCAAATCTATCCCGAGGCCTGTATCACGACCGACGGTCAGATGCACGAATTCAAGCCGAGCTATGTTCTGATCGCTCTGCGGGCAGACGTCCCCATCATTCCCGTCATTACCGACGGCAATTACGGACTGTTCAAACGCGTCCATGTGATCATTGGCGAGCCTATTCGCTTGTGTGATCTTTGCACGAGCGAAAATCCCTCGCGCGAGGAAATTCGAGCACTCAACGACATGGTCTATCAAAAATGTCTGGAGCTCAAGCAGATACTCGAACAAAAAAAATCAAGAAAGTGACAAGTTATGCAATTTATCACACTTCTTCCCCTTGCAGCCGCCACATTGTCCGCTTGGCAAATCGCAGGGATTGTCCTGCTTATCTTCTTCGCGGTCCATTTGGTTTTGCTCTATCCCCTTCTTTGGCTGACCGCTTACATCATTTACCGTTGCACGCTGGTACGCAATACCAAGACTATGTGGTCGCGCAGCTCGATGCATGATGACCCACTGTCCCTTCAAATGGTAGCAGCCGGTCGAATCTGGATGAACGAAAACACCGACTGCAAACACGACGTACATATTGTCAACGACGGCCTTCGTCTGTGCGGTGAATACTATGATTTTGGCTTTGACCGCGCCGTGATCTTCATTCCCGGTCGAACGGACAGCCTGACCTACTCCTATTATTACGCTATACCCTACAGAGCACTGGGCTACAACGTGCTTTGTATCGACCAGCGAGGACACGGCGACAGTGAAGGCAAGTACGTCACCCTCAGTCACACCGAGCACCGCGACGTTCTCGCTTGGGCACGGCTGTTACACGACGAATGGGGCGTCTGCTCGATCCTTTTGCACGGTGTCTGCATCGGCTCCGCCTGCGGACTGTACGCCATGACTGCCCCCGATCGCCCCGAGTATCTCATCGGCCTTGTGGCGGACGGTATGTACCGCGATTTTTACGAGAGTTATTACCTGCACATGAAGGATCTGAAAAAGCCAACCTTTATCACAGGAATGATCAACGCCTGCATGAAACGATGCACAGGCTACGATTTCAAAAGCGGCCCCGGTGACGTGATCCACACCTACCACGGTCCTCTTCTGATGCTCCATGGCACAGGGGACAAGTACTCTCTGCCCGAGCGCACGACCGTGCTTTTTGACCGTTGTCCCTCCGAGCACAAAAAGCTCATCTGGTTCGAGGGCGGTCAGCATTCCAAGCTCCGAGTAGTCTACACCGAGCAATACGACGCCGCGCTGGCCGAGTTCCTCTTGACGTTGGAGAATCGGACGCCGACAGTTAGATAATTGAATAGCAAAAGTCCACCGTTTGTGTTTTTATACGCATGGGTGGACTTTTTTATATATTTTATTTTCCAAACACCTGCTCCTCAAGCATGGCGCACAGGCAATGATACACGGGCAGATGCAGCTCCTGCACCGCATAGGTCTCCTTGGCGGGAACGATCACAGCCACGTCGGACATGGGGGCGAGCTTGCCGCCCGTACCGCCTGTCAGCGTGATAACCTTCATATCCTTTGCCTTGGCACAAATGGCCGCGTAAATGCAGTTTTTGGAGTTACCCGAGGTGGAAAAAGCAACAAGAACATCGCCGGCTTGACCGTAGGCATTGACCTGCTGGGCAAACACCAGTGCGGGGGTATTGTCGTTCTGAAATGCCGTGGAAAAAGCCACGTGCCCCATCAAGGACACGACAGGCAGACCGCCTTCAAGATTATTGGCCAGCATCTCGCCGTCCTCGCCGTACGCGCTCAACTTTGCCTTGAAATCATCGGGCATCGGGCGGGGGATCTTAAAGCATTTGAGCAGCTCACCTGCCATATGCTCGCTGTCAGCCGCGCTACCGCCATTGCCGCAAAGGTAGACGCGGTGCCCTGCTTCAAAGCAGGAGATCAACAGCTCGTATGCGGTTTGGATATCGTCCTTGATGTCGGCAAGGCAAGGATAACGCTCGATTAACTGGGTCAAAATCATTTGGGTAGATGGTTTCATACAATAGCTCCTTCTGCGATGGCCAATGCGGCAATATCGCCAACGTTTTCACTGAGTTTTGCGGGTACGATCTCGCACACACGCGCGCTGTCGCTCAGCGCCTCGCGGTCGATGACCTTTTGCATCGTGGGGATCAGCAGCTCACCCGAGCGCATAAACACACCACCGATGACGATTCTTTCGGGATTGACGATATCAATGACAAGGGAAAGCCCCCGACCGAGCATCTCACCACTCTTTTGGAACACTTGCTTTGCAAAACGATCGCCCCCAAAGGCAGCCTCTGCCAGCTTTTTGGTGGTCACGCCCTCATATCCGCCCATGTCGGCGATGCATTTTGGCATCTGTTTGCGGCGTTTAACCATCATAATAGCAAGGCGGGTGATGCCACCGCCACTGCAAAAGCCCTCGAACGATCCCTCTTTGCCATAGCCCACAGGCCCCGTCTTGGCAAGACGAATATGGCCAAACTCACCTGCGTTGCCGTTGGTACCGCTATACAGCTTGCCGTCAAGGATCAGCCCCGCGCCAAGTCCTGTGCCAAAGGTGAAGAACACCATATTGCGCGTGCCCTGCCCCGCACCAAATTTCCACTCGGCCACAGCGCAGGCGTTGGCGTCGTTCTCCAACACTGCCACAAGACCACTTTTTTCCTTGATGTAATCGACAATGGCAAAGCCGTGCCACAAGGGCAGATTGGGGGGCGACACGATCACGCCCGTCGCGCTGTCAAGCGGTCCGCCACAGCTGATGCCCGCCGCGGAAGCGCCATATTCTCTCTTCCATTCAACAGCTTGGGGAAGCAGCGCATCCATTGTTTCGTGTGGCGTTGTGGTAGGAACCTCCAAGCGACCGAGAACGCGGATGCTCCCACGGTCCAGCTCTCCTATAGAAACGGCGCATTTAGTACCGCCGATATCAAAGCCAATGGCATACATATCTGTGTCCTCACTTTCGATTGATACTACATCCTCATTATACCACACTCTGCCTCGATATGCAAGAGCAAGCTTGTTCTTATACACAGCAAAAAGTGACAAAAAGGGCATCAGTTGATGCCCTTTGCTTTATGGTTGAACTATATAACGATCAAATCCGCTCGAAGTGATCTTGGTACCGTCCGCCATCACCCACATGGCCTCGGTATCCGGGAGCGACTCGATAAGCGCTTTTCCCTGCTCTGGCGTCATGCAGAACAGCGCGGTCGAGAGCGCATCTCCGTCGGCCGAGCTTTGGCACACGATCGAAACGGACAAAAAGCCCTCAGAAGGCATCAGTGTTAGGGGATCGATGATATGATGATACCGCTTGCCGTCCACGACATAGTAGCGCTGATACGAGCCACTGGTCACCAGCGACTGCCCGGTCAAGGACAGATAGGCTAAATACGGCTCTCTCTCGTCCTCCTGAGGATTTTCAATGCCTGCCGTCCAAGGAGAACCGTCTCCCTTTTGACCAATGACACGGACATTACCACCCACGTTAATGACGTAGCCCGTAATTCCCTGCTTTTCCAATGATTTTGCCACCATTTCCACGGCATATCCCTTGGCGATCGCACCAACGTCGAGCGTCATAGCAGGATCGGTCAGCGTTACGGTGTTATTCTTCTCGTCGATGACCAGATGCTCAATATCGGTATGCTTGGCCGCCTCAGTCAGTTGATCCATGGGAGGCAGTTTGGCATTCCACGGCTCGTCCATACCCGCCTCGCGATAGTCGTGCCAAATGGACAAAACACTTCCCATAGCGATATTCACCTTACCGTCCGTTTTGACATACATTTGCTTGGCGTACAGCAGCATATCAATGATGCGGCGATCCACCGTCACGGTTCGATGCGCACCGTCTTTGAGCTCATTGATTGTGCACAGGTTTTCCATGCCGTCAAAGCGGTGGTAAATGGTAAATAGCTTATGGTACTCCTCCAACTGACACAGTACCTCGCTCGACACACGATCAAACTCCTCTTGACTCGCGGCATACCCGACAATGCTTGTCACAGTGTCAAAATAATCAAAGGAATACGCGGAATATTTATTTGGCTTTTTTTCGCAGGACGTCAACGACACAAGAGTCCATAGCATCCCCAGCACCAACAGTCCTGCCAACAATCGTTTTTTCATGCGTTTCAACCCGGTTGAAAAATGGGAGGCGAGCCTCCCATTTTCGTTTTCATTATTTCAGCTTAGATACCGCCTTGACGAAGCCGTTGACCAAAATGGTACAACCTGCGCTCTGCAGCTCGGTGTTACCATAGTTGTCCGATCCCATCATAGCAGCAATCTCGCTTGCAGTCTTGCCAACGCAAACAGCGTTGAAAGCATCCGCCTGCTCAAACCACTCCTTGGTCGCGCCACCGTAGTTGACCATACCGTAGTTGGCGCCTGCCTCACGCTTGGAGGAAACAGCCTTGGAAAGGTCATACTTGGAAGCACCCGTTGCGTCAAAGGTAAACTTAACCTGTACGCAATCGCTGGCAGCAGCAACAACCTTGCCGTCAGCATCAACAGCAGCGGCAACGATGGTGGTTTCGATCTGGTTGGAACCGTTCTTGTCGCCCTCGGCATCCTGGCAGGTCTGTTCGGTATGCAAGCCCAGCTTCAATGTGTGCTCCGAGGTTACATTGGAGGGAGTGGCGTTATTGTACGCCTTTTCGATGGCAAATACGAACTCGTGGATCATGATGGTACAGCCTGCGCTGACAACGTCACCATTGCCCTTGTTGCCCTCGGCAACCATGGCCTTGATCTCACTGAGCGTCTTACCAACAACCAGCGCTTCAAAAGCGTCTGCCTGCTCGAACCACTCCTTGGTGGCACCGCCGTAGGTAACCATATTGTAATCCTTGCCCAACTCATACTTGGTCTTGAAGGAATCGTTGGCAATCGCCTTACCCTCACCGGTGTAAGCCACGGTATTATCCGCGGTATCCAGCTCGCAGGCAACGATCTTGCCATCGGCATCAACGGTAATAGCCGCTGCAGTAATTGCGGCCTTACCCTGACCATTGGCCTCGCCCTCGGCGTTGCTCGCCTTGGAAACGTCGGTATAAACGCCCAGACCAAATTTCAAGGTCCCGGGCTTCTTTTCGCAGCTGACAAAGGCCATAAGGCCAAGCACCATGAGGATACTGAGAACTACGCTAAGAATCTTTTTCATAAAATTCTCCTTGTTTTATATAAGTAAATTCATTTTACCTTATATATTGTACTTTGTCAATAGTTTAACCAACTTTTTTCATATATTCTTTATAAAAACGCGCTTCACCGCCATCGCGCCACACAATCCGACCAAAAGCCCCGAAATTGTGCCCGTAATGGCAAGTACGATCAGATAATAACCAAGCTCGGCCGTACCCAACAAAACCATCGCAGTTAAAATCTGTCCGACGTTATGGAAGACCGCCCCCGCTACGCTGACACCGACGATAGAAAGAAAATCCAGCTTACGCAGGATCGTCATCACAAGCAAACTGAGAAATGCACCTGCCACGCTGTAAGCAAAGGTCATAGGATTACCGAACAGCAACGTCACCGCAACAATGCGGACAAAGGAGACAACCGTCGCTTCCCGAAGACCAAAACGATAGAGAATAAAAATGATGGCAATATTCGGAAGCCCCAACTTAATACCGGGAACTGCGGCATACAGGGGCGGCAATAAGGCTTCCACGTAGGCCAAAACAAGCGCCACACCGGCACACAGTCCTAAAAAGGCGATCTTTTTACTTTTGTGTCTCATGCGCATCCCCTTTACGTAACGATGTCAGGTGCATCTTGTTCAGACGTGCTGTGAACAGTAATCACGACACGGTGGGGCAGGCACACGATGCTCTCGCCCTCTCTGTGAATCGGCTTGTGAGCGGCACAAATACCATCGGGACAGCTAGCCTCTTGCACGTGCGCCTGACCATCCCGAATGATCAAAACATTGATCTGTTCACCATCCTGCCCCGTGTGAATGGGCACAGTCATATTTTCGTTCAGCGAATAGGTCGCGTAGTGCTCACCGTCGATCGTCACAACGACCGTGTCGCCCGGCTGTCTGAAAAGAAAAACGAATAGCCCTGCAAGCGCGACAATAGCAAGCAAGGCGGCAATAAATATTACGTCGTTTCGGAACCTACGCCCACCGCTTTTGGCGGTGGGCATAGTTGTATTATTTTGATTCATATATCAAATTCCTTAAATTGCTCAGTCAAGTCGGGGAAAACGACCTGCTTCATACAGCCTGTGGGACAAACGTCGTCACAAATGCCACATCCTTCGCATTTATCATAATCAATTCGCGCCAGATTATTCACGATACTGATCGCTCCTTGTGGGCAAGCCTTTTCGCACTTTCTGCAAGCGATACACGCATTTTTGCAGACCTTACGGGCATCCGCGCCCTTATCCGCGTTGCTGCACGCAACGACAGCCTCGGTTTCCTGTGGCACCATCGAAATGATGTGCTTCGGGCAGATCGTCTGACACAGACCACAACCGATGCAACGGCTGGTATCCACGTGCGCAATACCATCCTTCATGCAAATAGCATTCGAAGGACAAGCGGCGGCGCAATCGCCTAAGCCGATACATCCGTAGCGACAAGCATCTGGGCCGCCGTACAGCATAGCGGCCGCCTTACAAGTGGAAATACCGCCATAGGTCGCCTTTTTGGTGGTTGCTTCGCAGTTGCCGTTACAATGCACGTAAGCCACAACATCTGCAGGAGCTTCGACCTCAATACCAAGCACATCACTCAATTCCTTGGCAGTAAATTCCGCCCCGGGAACGCAGAGATTGGGCTTCGCCGTTCCCTCTGCTACGGCAGCAGCGTAATCGTCACAACCCTTGTAGCCGCAAGCACCACAGTTAACACCGGGCAGGCAGGCACGAACGGCCTTGACCTTTTCGTTCTCCGGCACGCCAAAAAAATGCGAAATGAGGGCAAGCAGAACACCTGCGATCAGTGCGACTGCACCAACCACGGCAAGCGCAATTAAAATATCCATCATGTCGGCACCTCCTTACGCAAACAGTGCATCCACGATGCCCGCGAAACCCATAAAGGCCAGCGAGATAAAGGACGCGGCGATCAAGGTGACAGCCAAGCCACGGAAGGGCTTGGGTACTTTACTCTCATCAATGCGGGAGCGAAGACCCGAGAACAGCACCATGGCAAGAAGGAAGCCAAGACCGACACCCAGCGAGTTGACCATGGATTCAAGGAAGGTATAGCCTTCGTCGATGTTATTGATCGCCACACCCAAAACAGCACAGTTGGTGGTGATCAAAGGGAGATAGACACCCAGTCCCTTATGAAGAGCGGGCGAGAATTTTTTGAGCAAGAGCTCAAGCATCTGTACAAGAGAAGCGATGACTAGAATGAAAACAATCGTCTGCATATAGCCAAGACCAACCTTGTCCAAAAGGAAATACTGAATAGGCCAGGTAACAGCGGTTGCCAACAACATAACGGCCGTGACGGCGATGCCCATGCCCGTTGCCTGATCCAGCTTTTTGGATACGCCAAGGAACGGACAGATGCCCATAAACTGCGCCAATACGTAGTTGTTAACCAAAACAGAGCCAAGAAGAATGACGATCAAGGATTCAAACAATTCCATCTTCACGCATCTCCTTTCTCGCCCGACTCGGCAGGAAGCTCGGTGCAAGCCGTGTGGCAATTTGCCGCATTGGGACAGCCGGCACACGAAAAGCTCTTTTTCAACGGCGCTTTACCCTTGGTGATCACGTAAACCAACGCGATCAGACAGCCGTAAACCAGCATACCGCCGGGAGCCTCGACCATAAATTTGATCTTGTAGGGCTCCAGGAAGGCAATGGCGTGGCCTGCAAAGGAGGCGTTGCCCAGCACCTCACGGACGGTGGACATCAGCACCAGTGCCAGCGTAAAGCCAAGGCCCATGCCAATGCCGTCCAATGCCGACTTGCCTACAGAATTCTTACCTGCAAACATTTCGGCACGGCCGAGAATGATACAGTTTACCGTGATCAGCGGCAAAAACACGCCCAAATTCTCATCCAATTCGGGGAGGAAAGCCTTGACAATCATCTGAACGATGGTAACGAAGCTAGCGATGATAACGATATAACAGGGGATGCGCACCGTGTCGGGAATGACCTTGCGAAGCAAGGACACAAGAATATTGGAGCAAAGCAAAACCGCCAGCGCCGCAAGGCCCATGCCAAAGGCGTCGCCGACATTTTTAGTCATAGCCAGTGTAGGACAGGTACCGAGGATGAGAACGAATACGGGATTTTCCTTGAGAATGCCCTTGAGAAGGACAGACAAATTGCTGTTATTCTTCATTCCCTGCACCTCCTTCCAAAATCTTGACCGATTCAAACGCACGCAAGATCGCTTTTTTGTAGCCATCGGTCGTCATGGTCGCGCCTGCAATGGCGTCGATGTTTTCATACGTGTCCTCAGTTTTACCGACGAACTGCGAATAGAATTTTTCATCTGCACAAGCCGAGCCGATGTTGGGCGTCTCATTTTGCGCGTAGGTCAGACAGTCAATGATCTTACCGTCCGGCGTCATGGAAACGCGAATATAGATGTACTCGCCCGAGGCGGGATGGTAATCGTTGCCGCCATTGATGCCGTAGCCTGCACCCTTGAGATTGAGGATATAATTGCCCGTTTCCGTCTTGCTTGCGGAAATGAGCGCTGTCGGCAGACCACTGTACGCGTTCAAATCGACCTCGGTGGTCTTCATAGCCGTCAGAATGGCATGAGCCGCCGCGACGGTTTCATTTTCGGGCGTCGTACCTGCAGGAACACCGATAAATTGCTCGCCGATCACATAAACGTAACCTGCGGCGTTGTTGGCGTTATAAACCGCATCGATGCCCTCGATGATCTCAACGATGAACAGCTTGGTAAACTCGCCGTTACCCTCAGGCAGGGCGGTTGCCAGATTATCCGCAAGAATTTCCTCCTCAGTACGGATATCAACCGATCCGCCGCCGAGAATAATAGCCGCATTGATGGCGTCTTTCACGGCATTCTTATAAGCAGCCGTGGTCTTGGTAGCACCCGAGATGGTGTCCACACCATCCGCGCCGGCGGCATCCTTGCCGGTAAAGTTTGCGCCAAATGTCTTTTCGTAGCCAAGCGTTTCGGAGGAGGACAGGCAGGTCGCACCCGTCACCACGCCCTCAGCAGAGACACCGCACATAATGATAAATTTCGAGCCGTAGCCCGTAGTGGTGATTGTAATGACGTAGCCGCCTGCGGCCTCGCTGTAAGCCTCGGTGACCGTGGCAGGAAGCGTGTAGGAGGACAAATCCACCTTTTTAAACTCCTTGCCCTCGGGCATAACGACAAGCAGAGCCTCGTTGGCTGCGGCCTCCAGATTCTTTTGAATGATGGGGGCGGTGACGGCATTGGTCAAAGCCAAAAGAACTGCCATGACGGCACAAATAAGGAACAGCACCAGTGTGCTTTTTACCGATTGCTTCATGCGCTCTTCCCTCC
>JAFVZV010000108.1 GCA_017507985.1 Clostridia bacterium | reverse complement strand
GTGGTGTCAAAACGAAGAGAAACACTTTCCGTAGGGCGGGAGCTTTGCGGTCGCGCTATGGCGCGATGCCCGTGTCTAGCGGGCAAGCAACGCTCGTGTGTCTCGGCGCAAGCCGAGATGTGTAGAGCGGCAATGCCGGGGAGGCCCCGGAGGGAACGTCCGGGCGCGCAATGTTTGCGCCCGCGCTTGTGCGATGTTCGCGTTTAGCGAACAAGCAAACTTGCGATTTCGGCTTGCCGAAATCTGTTTTCTTTCGCCATTTCTTTGTGGAATGACAAAGAAATGGCATCAATGCCTGTACAGCGCAGCGCGAAGCAGTATGCGCGTCAAAAGGAGAAGAAAAGAAGCCTCAGAAAATCTAGAGATCTCCTCCGTTGCCGCAATCCCCAATTGACAAAATCCGCCAAGCGTGATATAATCAACGTAGTTATATCAATCATTGTATATTCAACCTTTTTCATTACACCATAATAAGGGGAACACACATGACTTTGTCGGACAAAACCGTTCAAACCTATAAAAACATTCTCAAAGAAGAGTTGGTCGCTGCTATGGGCTGTACAGAACCCATCGCCATTGCCTATGCCGCCGCCGTCCTACGCCATGCATTGGGAACACTGCCCTGCTCTATCCGCATCGGACTGAGCGGTAATATCATCAAAAACGTCAAAAGTGTCATCGTGCCTGCTACGGGTGGCATGCACGGAATTGCCGCAGCCGTTGCCGCAGGTGTGATCGCCGGTTGCCCCGAGAAAAAGCTGGAGGTTCTTTGCGCCCTTGATAAGGCAAGCATAGATCACATTGCCCGCTTTTTGGAGCAAACCCCCATTGAAATCTACGAGGTTGAAAGTCGGATTCCCTTCGAAATCGACCTGTCGGGACAAGCAGACGGGCATACTGTTCGCGTCCATTTGATCAATCGCCATACCAATATCACTGCTGTCACTCGTGATGAGCAAGATGTAACCGATCGTTACCGTCTGAATGAGTCTGCCACCGAGGTGTACGCCGCTGACCGTGCATTGCTTAACGTCAAAGATATCATCACCTTTGCTGATGAAGTGCCGCTTGATGACATCGCGCCCTTGCTCCGTCGTCAAATTGATATGAATATGGCTATCGCTCGTGAAGGGCTATCGGAAAGTTACGGTGCCTCTATCGGACGCCTCATTTACGCAGATGGCAACTGCATTTTGCGTGACCGTGCGCGTGCCTTCGCCGCAGCCGGCTCGGACGCGCGTATGAACGGCTGCGAGTTGCCCGTCTGCATCATTTCGGGCAGCGGCAATCAAGGCATCACCGCCTCGGTTCCCGTCGTTATTTACGCAGAAGCGATGGGAGCGAGTGAGGAGCAACTCTTACGCGCCTTGATCGTGTCCGACTTGATCACCATCCACCAAAAAACAGGCATTGGCTGTTTGTCCGCCTATTGCGGTGCCATTTCGGCAGGCTGTGGCTGCGGCACGGGCATTTGCTATTTGGGCGGCGGCAAGTATTATGAGATTGCACATTCGCTGGTCAATTCTCTTGCCATTCTCTCGGGCACCATCTGCGACGGTGCCAAAGCCTCTTGCGCCGCCAAGATCGCCATGGCGGTCGAAGCAGGCATCATGGGCTATGAGATGATGAAGGCGGGCAAGCAGTTTTATAGCGGTGACGGCATCGTCACCAAAGGCGTCGAAAACACCATTCGCAACGTTGGAAAGTTGGCGCGCGACGGCATGAGCGAGACCGATCGCGAGATCATTCGCATCATGCTCTCTTGAACATAATTTGTGCAAATATAAGGTGAACTATGAAAAAGATTCTCATGATCGGCACAGGTGGAACCATTGCCTCAGATGTCACCCCCGACGGACTTTCCCCCGAGCTTGATCCTCTCAAGCTGCTTGAGTTTATCCCCAATATCCGCAGCCACTGCCAGGTGGATTGCGTTCAGTGCTATAATCTGGACAGCACCAACATCCGTCCCAAGCATTGGCTCGGGCTGGCACAGACCATTCAAACAAATTATAACAATTACGATGGCTTCGTTATCTCGCACGGCACTGACACCATGGCCTATACCGCCGCGGCACTCAGTTATCTCATTCAACACAGCCCCAAGCCTATCATTATCACCGGCGCGCAAAAGCCTATTTGGTTTGACGGCACCGATTCCAAGCGTAATCTGACAGACGCCTTCCTTTATGCCTGCCACGGTACCGGCGGCGTTCAGATCGTATTTGACGGCAAGGTGATCCTCGGCACGAGAGCAAGAAAAACTTATTCCAAGAGCTTCCAAGCCTTTTCCAGCGTCAATTACCCCATTCTCGCCGTTATGCAGGATGAAAAGCTACTACAATACATCCGCTCGGAGGAGGACAACGACACTCCTGATTTTTATAACACGCTGAACATCAACGTCGGACTGCTCAAGCTGTTCCCCGGTATGCGAAGCGACGTGGTCGACTATATGCTCGAGCGCCATGACGGGCTCATCATTGAGAGCTTTGGCGTGGGCGGTCTGCCCGAATATTCCGACTTTTACGACAGCGTAAGCCGTGGTGCAGAGGCAGGCAAGATCATTGTTATGACCACGCAGGTACCCAACGAGGGCAGTGATTTGTCCGTGTATCACGTCGGAGGACATCTCAAAAGCACTGTCAAAATCCTCGAGGCCTATGATATGACCACCGAGGCGGCGCTGACCAAATTGATGTGGATCATGGGACAGACACACGATTTTTCCCAAGTCAAGCATATGTTTTATTCTCCCGTCGCCAAGGATATCCTATATTCGATTAATTACGCAACCGATTAAAAACGAAACAAGGACGCACCGCAAGGTGCGTCCTTTATGTTTAGCTTTTAGTATGTGCTTCGTCGTGTAATTCGTAATAGATCTTGACCATATGGATAAATTTCATGGCCAGTCTGCCATCCTCAAGCACACAGCGATAGATATCGTTGCCATTTTGAATCTCAAAATTCTTTCCCGGCTTGAATGGCAACGAGGCAAACGTCACCGTGGGAATTTCCAGATGTACATTCTCTTCGCCCTTGATACCCCCGTCAAGCGCAAAGCCCTGTGATGAAAGCGTCACGTTGCCTTGCCCAACAGGCACGAATTTGTTTTTCTGTGGGTCAACCATATGGATCGCGGTTGACGCGCTGAGCGTCTCCTCCTCGCCCCGAATCATACGCTGTTTGAGTTCGTCGTGGATCATGCGGCTCCAATCGGACACGTAACGTATCTCCTCGCCAACGCCGCCAACGTTGTGCAAAAATCCATAGTCATCGCTCTTGTGCGCAAAGCCGCATTCTGTGCAATAGAGGATGCATTTATCTTTGACCTGCATGGAAAATTCGCGTTTACAATGCGGGCACATATACAGCACGTTCTGCAATCCTTCAATACAGGCAGTATGTTTATACTTGACCAGTAGCGTTTCCTGCTCGCGATATGCATCAAAGTTCAACACCTCATCCGTTTTACGCTTGATCGTTTCAAGATCGGCACTCTCCAGCTCTTCTTTGGAAAAGAGTCGATACACATCCAGCTGGGTGCGTCCTGCCCGCATACCACGGGTCCACTTAGGCATGGAAAAATACATGCCGCTCGTGCGCGCCACGTAAATATCCGTACGAAGCCATTTTAAAAACTGATACGTTCCTGCGGGAATGGGTGTAGAGCGGCCGTCCTCGCACATCAGCCCTGCAGGATAAATAGCGAGGATTTCTCCCGCGTCAATGACCTGCTTCATACGGCGCATATCCTTAAGCGTTGTTTGGAATTGCTGTTTGGGTATGATACCCAGGCGTGTCATGAACCACTTGACAGGCGAGGAACGATAAATCGATTGGCTGATAACAAACGTAATCGGGCGACGCGTCACGCCGATGAGATTAACGAAATCCAGCGACGCCTGATGGTTGGCAATGATAGCAAACGGCCCCTTTTGACCCTTGACCTCGTTGCGCAGAATTTTGCGTCGAAAAATGAAGGTCGAAACGATCCACGAGAGGAATTGTACGAGTCGATATACAAACATGTTGCGTTTATTCTTTTCCATATCGTGATCCTCCCCAAAAAGATTTGCGCATTATTATACCACACCGCGCACGAAAAAGCAAAGGTTTTGACGAATTTTCTTAATATTTTTTTAATAATTTCGTCAAAAAAGAGGGACTCTATCACAGCCCCTCTTTGCTTATCAGCGCTATTATGTTGTTTCTTCTTGCACGTTGGCTTCCGTTACCTCGTCCATGGTCATACGGAGGAGTTTGCGAAGAACAACGAAATTGACCACAGGAATCATGCCGCACAAGGCCCCGATCACCCGCCACTTCACGCCCATCTGTCGTGATGTACAGTACACGCAAAGGATGCCGTTCCAAAAAACGATAGCCTCAGCGCAAATACAAAACAGCGCACTGAAGATAAACGTCTTGATCTGGCCGTCCCACGTGACACTTGCCAGCACGATATGATAGATAACCGAAGGAATCAGCGATGCGGCAAATAGAAACAGCAATACACCGCCGTGATGGCAGAACTTAAGTCGTTTGCTGTCCGTTTCGGGCTCCCATATGCCCGCAAGCACATTGAGAAACAAAAACGCGGGGACGATTGCCAGCAAAAGCAACGGTTGGGCAACGATAGCCACGTAGCTGTTGGCGATCACGCAAAACAGCCACAAATGCAATACATTGGGAAGCGTCAGTAGTTTTTTCATGCCTTTACTCACCTTTCATCAACGCTTGGAGCAAACCGAAACAGCCGTCGTATATATCTCGATATGCAATATCGAATCGCTCGGAATACCATGGATCGGCCACATCTCCGCCTCGCGTAGTATAGTCCATCAATTTGCAAATTTTGTTCTCGGCATCATCGCCCAGTATACGGTACATATTACGAATATTGGTGCTGTCCATACCGATAAACAGATCGTACATATCATAGTCCTCACGGCGCAATTGAACGGCACGTTTGCCGCCGCACGCAATGCCGTGCTTGGCCAACTCCGCCTTTGCGGGCGGATAGACGGGATTTCCAACGCCTCGCCAAATTTCTTCGGTACTCGTCGCACTCGACGCGATATAAAAAAGGTGGGACACCCCCTGCTCCTCGAGCAGATGCTTGAAGATAAACTCTGCCATAGGGGAGCGGCAGATGTTGCCGTGGCAGACGAACATAATACGCATCATGATGCGTCTCCTCGCCAGGTTTCAAGCACTCGCATCAAAACCGTTTGGTCTTTTTTTGCCATATGTTCCCACCCCTTCCTTTTTTTATTATACTTATACGTTCGACATTTGTCAACAGAAAAAAAGAAAAGCAGTCCGAAGACTGCTTTTCAAACAAATCACAATCAATCAAATGTGACCGTCGTATTGACTGTCAGCGAGACACTTCCGTAATTAACAACCGAGCCTTGAGCCAAAATCACGTTTTGAATTTTTATGATCCGGCCTTCCTTGATAGTTACCGTAATGGTTTGATTGGCGGACGTAAACTTTCCGCCCATGTTGGCATAATAGGACTCATACGCGGCCGTAGCCGGATTGCAGGTGAAGCGATACACTCCCTCGCCTCTCTTTTCAATTTTAGACACAATGCCGGGGTCGTATGATCCCGAGTTGATCAAGCTCTCAATATATGCGCGAGCCTCCTGCTCGGTCTGCGCATTGGTCTTTTTTTGCGTTCCTGACTGAACTGTCTGCACACCCTTTTGATAGGAAATATCATATTTTTGGTTGCTGATCGTCGCATCGATGTCATAGAAATAGCCAGAATCACCCTCGCCGTAGCTGATCTTGTTATTTTCCTTGTAGGTAGACGATTGCGTTCCCGTACTGCTTCTGACAGTCTGCGTCAGATCCATCGCAAAGCTACCTTGTTCGCTTTCGATTCGCTCCTGCAGCATATCCTCAACATCCGTCAGCAGTCGGATATCCGCGACCTGGGTATAATCCGCCGTATTCAGCTGATTGGTCAATCGCTCTGCCGCATCGTACTTGGAAAAGTTAATGGTAATCGAAACGGTAGGTGCGTTATTCTTTTTCTCAAAAACGAGCTCCAGCGTAATCGTCGTTGCGCGGAAATCCTTATCCGCCGTCAGCGACATCTTCATGTCCATGATCTCGGCATCGAGCATGTCGTTATCCAGCCCCATGCCCTTTTCCATATCCTCAATCGCACTCTTGGTATACCCCGAGCAACTCATCTCCCATGTTCCATCCTCTTTTTGAGAAAAGGTCTTATCGGTGCAATCGTTGATGATATCCAGCGTGTCCATATCGTTATCTGCACGGTAGTCCAACGCCTCTTGTGCCGTCAGGGGAGAGTATAGCTTTTGCGAGGATCCGTCCGACTCGTTGAGAATAAAATAGTTGCCGTTATCATATGCCTCCACATTCTTTTGGGTTTGGTTGAGCGAAAGCCCCTTGGCCTCGACCGTCGTATTCATTTCCTGATAAAAATAATAGTCTCCGCTCACAAGGCCATCCTCAATGCCGTGTCCCGTGGCTTCACTTGAAATTTTATAGCTGTCCATGTAGAAGGTCATTTCCAACTCCATGTCCATCTCGTAGGAGTTCAGTTTGCTCATTTCTTTGTCAACCTTCTCGTAAAGCTCCTGAGCACTCTTGGGCTTGCCACATGAGATCAGCGTCAAAAGCATGACAATCGAAATACAAATCAGCATAAACAACGTTCTTTTTTTCATCACATAGGTCCTCCTCGTCAAATTGTAACTTTATTATAGCATGTCGATCTTTTTCGTGTCAAGTACGACATTTGTAAACAATATGTAATGAAACAAAGCAGCACCCGGCATCATATCCGTCAAGTGCTGCTTTACCGTATCAAACAGGCATTATTTCAATAACAGTTCGCAAATATAATAATCCGCACCGTAGCGATGACATTCGCCCAGAAAGGCAAAGCCCAGCGCACCGTAGGTATTTACTGCAGGCGGATTGCTCTTAGCCGCCAGCAGATGCACCGAGGAAACGCCCTGCCGCCTCAATTCCTCAAGCAACAGTTCCACCATCTTCTTGGCGTAGCCCTTGCCTTGATGGGCAGGTGCAATAGCGACGCGTGAGATCTCTCGGTGCTTGCCATCGCACACCTGCCAGGGCAGATCGTCATCCTCGGGAACAGGCTCGACCGACGCACAGCCGATCAACTTCCCGCCCTGCACAAGCAGGTAAAGGCATCCTGCCGCCGCATCAGTCACCGCGTGCTCGATCGTTGGATACTGTTCGGTCCATACGCAATATTTCCCCTGCTTGACCACATCGTAAAGAGCGGCTACTGCCGCCGCGTCACATTCGCTTGCTTTGATCAGTTGCATTGCCGCCTCACATCGTCTTCTGGTAGTTGGCAAGCGACAGATCCGTGTTATACGTCGGATCCCCGGGATTGATTCCCGCCATAACCTGCATGACGTGATACGCGCGTTGCTGCATATCGCGTGTGGCATCAATCGGCGAAAGCTGCTTGTCGTGGGTCATCGGCTCACCAATATGCAGATCCACCTGCGGCTTTTTGGTAAACCACTTGGTAATGCCCTTGCGAGGACGGAAGGTCATGACAATGGGGATGATGGGTCTGTCGTACTTCACCGCATATTGGAACACCGCCTTTTTCAGCGGACGAATATCAGGATAATAAAACCACATCGAACCTTCGGGGAAAAAGTGCATCCACGTCTTGCTTTCCAGCACCTCCTCCATCGCCCCCTTAAACTGCTTCATGGCGCTGAAGCTGTCCGTCGGAATGGGGATGCCGCCCGCCATGCGGATGAGCGGACCGTTGGGCCCTTCCAGATTGATCTTCCACGCGGGAAAAAACATCAATCGTGGGCGCACGGCCTTCATGACACATATAAAGTCCCACATAAAGACGTGATTGGATATGGTAATGGCGCCGTCCTTTAGCATCTCCTTGTGCTTTTTGAGATTTTCTCTACCGTAGATGCGAAGGCCGTGCGTGATGCGAATAAGCCAAAACATCAGCACGCGCAACACTACCCACAAAAACACACGCTTGCATTTAAACCAAAAGCCTTTTTGAAGATACGGATAATCCTTATCCACGCTCACATCACGCAAATGCTTGACCGTGATCATGTGCTCGTCGCACTGATCGGGATATTGGTAATTTATGTTGTGTCTGTAATACATATATGCCCCTTTGATTTTCTTTTTTCACAGTGTATCACACTTCTTATGCAAAATCAATATACTCGCCATTGATATCATGATCTTATCTTAAATTGTGTGACACCCGTTTTTTGCATTATTCTTTATACTCGTAATATCTTCGTTTGCCGGCAGACACTACGCGCCACCGATCTCCTTCGTTGCTTCCTTCGGGCTTCCAAACCAAAAACTCAGAAAAGCTCACCTTTTCCGTGTCAAAGACAGAAAGATCCTCCACCTCGCAGTTGTCAAGTCCAATACAGCGCAAGCACCCGAACATTGCCTTGCTGTTTTTCTTTACGTCCACAATCTCATTAAGGTTTTTCAGCTTGGCATTTTGCAGATAAAGCATTCTGCACTCAAAAAGCCCCGAAAGAAACTCAAGATCGCGGATCGCATCTCCGTTTTTGATATTGATATCCTCTAAATCTTGAAACCGGGCAAGAAAGCCGTAATCATCCAGCGGCGCCCAGATATAGCAACCGATCACCTTGTAAGACTCCAACAGCACCATAATCTCTTCATCAGCCAAATCTTCGGGCGCCAGATACACCTTGGGTGTGCGCATATTAAAAGCATGCGCCGTAGCCTCCCAGGGAATACCAACCGTCGTCCGAGGAACGCCGCCGGGGGTAATCCCCAAGCTCAAATATTCGCTATCGTTGCTTTGCAGTTTTTCTCGTTCCGTTGTAATCATTGGCCGCCTCCATTTTTCGCGAAGGATTTGATCTGCATAATTATTATACAGGCAGGCCATAATTTTGTCAAGATTCTATTGTTTGGTGCACAAAACGCGCGAGAGCCATCATGGCGGTATGCTTTGAGTTCGACAATCAAAAATAACATTTTTGAAGATGTGTATGATAACATTGCTTTTTGAGGCATTAAAAAAGCCTTCGTTCTATTTGAGCGAAGGCTTCAACCATCATTACTTTTTCATCTGCCGTAAAAAGAGGAGAACTGCTATAGCAAGCGCAGCAATCGCATATCCGAGCACCCACCAAAGATGCGGGAAGATATCAGCAAAATGGCCCATGAGAACGGCTCGTTCCAGTTCCACCGCATGAACAAAGGGCAGCGCATAGGCAATGTCCTTAAACGTGCCACCCACAAGCTCGAGATCAAACCAAGTACCCGACAGCCAAGCGGAGAGGTTCGTGAGCAACGCTCCGCATATTCCGCCAACCTGTTTATCGGTCAAGATACTGCCAAACAGCAAACCAAGAGCAATAAAAAGGATAGAGATAGGGATGACAAACGCCACAGAAAACAAAATGTTGACCGTAATATCAAGGCCCAAAATGATAGCGACAATATAGCAAATGCCGCTCTGTGCTACAGCAAACGGAACGATAGGTAACGTGTATCCGAGTATAAAATCAATCGGCTTCAACGGTGTCGTATACAATCGCTGAAGCAACGAGCCGCCCCTGTCTTTGGCAATCAAGGTTGCGGAAAAAAGAGTCATAAATGAGAGCCCGAATACCGAAATTCCCGGTGTCAGTTGCTCGATCTCAAACATAGGAACGGGAATGTTTGCCTGAATCGCGCTTAACAGCAAAAGTACAACAAGCGGGAATCCCAAACCAAAAATCACCGTTAGGGGATCGCGGAGGATTTCTTTGGTATTTCTCTTTGCAAAGGAAAGCATTTTCATTGCAGCGCCCCCTTTACAATGCGGATAAAGGCTTGCTCAAAGTCATCAACACCTACCGCCGCCTTGATATTTTCAGCGGTGTCACATACGAGAAGCGTTCCGTCCTTCATAATCGCAATACGGTCAGAGAGCGCCTCTGCCTCCTCCATATAGTGGGTTGTTAAAATAATCGTGATATTGCCTTTTAGCGAACGAATCAAATCCCAAAGATCACTACGCGCGATCACATCAAGGCCAAGCGTCGGCTCGTCAAGAAAGAGAATCTTCGGCTCGCTGATAAGAGCCATTGCTATGCTGAGTCTACGTTGCCAACCGCCCGACAGCTTTCCCGCTTTTCTGCTGATCACACCCTCAAGCCCGAGAAGTTCCGTCAGCTCATTTATCTTGGCATTTTGCTTATCCTTGGTGAATCCGTGAACACCGCACATAAGCTCAAGGTTTTCACGAACCGAAAGACCCGGAGCAACAGCAGTTTCCTGCGGAGATACTGCGATCAGTGACTTTACCTCGGCGGTATCCTGACGGATGCTTTTTCCAAGCAAATAAGCATTCCCGCTTGTTGGTTCTGTAAGGCAGGACAGCATTTTTATCGTTGTGGTCTTGCCTGCACCGTTTACACCGAGCAAAGAAAACAACTCTCCCTCCCCAATACATAATGATAGCGAGTCGACCGCAATAACGTCACGGTAACGCTTCGTAAGACTTTCGATCTTAATTGCATCCATTGTTTTTTTCCTCCGATATATGCCTTGCCCGGATTCCTTGATATATATCGGTCAGCATATCGCTGATCAGCTCCCGGTCCAGTGTCAAAAACGACGTGGCAAGCATCGTTGCGATACCGTGAACACAAGCCCACATTTCAAGATGCATCCGCTCTGCTCTTTCTCTTGTAAGACCGTTAGCCTGCATGATGATTTCGACAGAAGCCTCAAAGTCGGGCGTTGGCGTTAGTTCTTTTCCTTTTCTGTCGCACATAAATAGAAGCTTAAAAAGTTCTTTTTCTTCCTCGGCAAACCGAATATATGCCATTCCAAAGGACTTATATTGCGGATATTTACCACTCTCCGCTTCGCTTTTCAAAAAATCAAGATAACAGTCATATGCAGCAGCCGCTACAGCAGCCTGTAAGTCATCCATCGTCGAAAAATTGGAAAATATCGGCTGAGTGGAACAGTTTAAAGCGGCTGCGATCGACCGCGCGTTCACCGATTGCTGTCCATCGCTTCTTACAAGCTCAACTGCCGTTCTGACAATGTCTTCTTTTACTATTTTCACTTTTGGCGGCATATCGCACCTCCTTGATATATCAATCGTTATATATCAATTGTTATTTTAACACAAAAATTACTATCTGTCAATAGCCTTGCGTTAATTTTTGGCACGAACCAATCATTATTTTAATCTGTTTTTAGCAACAGATTTTGCGATTAGTTTCGCCTTTAAAAGCAAAATATAGTGCGAATCCTATTGTCATACGACTCGAGTCTATCAAGGGAGCGTAATCAGTCTATCGTTTCTCCTTCATAAACAAATTCTGCGGGGCCCATCATACTAACGTTGCCATCCTGCGTGACAGTGATCTTCAAGGTGCCGCCGTCAAGATGTACTGAAATCGGCTCACATTCTGCACAATACTTCTTCTTGACCGCCGCCATGGCACTGGCACATGCTCCTGTGCCGCAAGCCATGGTCACGCCGCTTCCCCGTTCCCATACTCTCATACGAAGCTCGCCATCTCCAAGCACCTGGACAAATTCTACATTCACCCCTCCAGGAAACGCCTCATGCTGCTCGATTTTCGGTCCAAGTATGGAAAGAGGCGCTTGTTCGATATCATCAACAAAAATAACAGCGTGAGGATTACCGACGGAAACGGGCGCCAAAGCAACCGTTTCTCCAGCGACATTTAATATTATATCTTCACCCGGAACGGCCTGTCCCATATCCACGGTCACACCTGTGACCGTGCCGGAGCTGACATCGAGCTCCAAGGTCTTAATGCCCGATAGCGTCTCGACGGTCAGCTTCTTTTTATCAGTATATCCCTTATCATAAACGTATTTTCCGACACAACGAATACCGTTTCCGCACATTTTCGCTTCGCTTCCGTCTGCGTTGAAAATTCGCATTTTGAAGTCCGCGACGGCG
>JAFVZV010000107.1 GCA_017507985.1 Clostridia bacterium | reverse complement strand
TCTTTTCCTGAACCTTGACATACCCCGTCAGATATGTTACAATAAATCAACCAAACAAAGGAGGACTTCGTTATGGAATCAAAATTTACAGGACGGCTGATCGGCTTGATCGGCGTGAACCTGCTGCAATGGCTATTGACTTGTGTCACATTCGGTCTTGCCACCCCTTGGGCCGTTTGCATCAAGCAACGCTGGTTGGCACGCAACACCATCATTGACGGCAAACGTCTGACCTTTGACGGCACGGGCGGACAGCTGTTCGGCAATTACATTAAATGGTTGCTGTTGACCATCATCACGCTGGGAATTTACAGCTTTTGGCTGTCCATTAAAATGCAACAGTGGATCGTAAAGCATACCCATCACGCATAATAGAGACCGCGTCTGCTGAGCTTTGACTCAGCAGACGCGGTTTTTCGCTATTTACTTTCAACCACACGTGTAAGTGCCGCCAGCATCATAGCGGTCTGCCCTCTCGTCACCTGCTCGTTGGGCGAGATCGCACCACCCGTAGGCGTCATAACCCCCATAGAGGACAGCGTGGAGATTGCCTCTCCCGCCCAAGCGGGGATGTCGGACGAGTCGGCAAAGACGGGTGTAAACTGTGCGTCCTCTGCATCTACCATGCGCCGCAATATTACTGCCGCTTCGGCGCGAGTGATGGTTTCATTGGGAAGGAAGCAAAGCTCTCCCTCGTCATTGGTGCTTCCTTTGATATACCCCAATGAATAAGCCGCAGCAACGTAGCCCTTGGCATCCGCCGCAATATCGGCATCATCAGAAAAGCCGGTGTCGCTGATGGTCGGTACCGAACCAACACCAATGGCACGCATTGCCATGATCAAAAATTCCATGCGACTAACCGCCTGCTCGGGATAAAAATAGGTTTTATCATCCTGCACGGTTCCCTGCATGATGCCTGCCTCGGTCATGGTCAGTGCAGCGTTATAGTCTCTGCGCCCTGCCATATCGGCGTAATCAACCGATACCGAAGGCTCGTTCACCTGCACCTTCACCTCGGCAGCAGCGCTGTAATTGCCATATTTGTCTCTGACCACATAGCGGAAGCTGTCCCCCCCCTTAAAGCCAAGACGCGGAAGATAGACATATTCCCCACAACCGGCATCCGTCATAATGACAATTCCGTGCTTGGGCGCGCTGACGATCTCAAACATCAGCTCGTCATCCTCGGGATCGTACGCCGTCAACGTTCCAAAGCCCGCAAAATCCCGATGTGTGCTTACGCTCAACGCTTGCGCCGAGGCAATGCTCACCGTGGGAGAATAGTTCAGTTCTTCAAGCACATAAACGTTACACGTCAAGGCGTACGCACCGCCATTGGCACTGAATGTAAAAGATGCCTCGCTCTCAACGCTATCGTCCACAGGGACATAGGACATCATCTGCAAATTGGCCGCCGAAATCACCTGCCCTGCACTGACACGCGTCGAGCCAATCAATAGTTCTCCTTCTGTCACCCCGGGAAGC
Source organism: Clostridia bacterium (assembly GCA_017507985.1). GTDB lineage: Bacteria > Bacillota > Clostridia > Oscillospirales > CAG-272 > SIG644. The sequence continues at coordinate 1,803 of JAFVZV010000107.1, read as the reverse complement.
GATACGACCGTGATATACTGCAGTGCAGACGCATTGACGTTGAGTGAACGGGCAAATACATCTCTTGAAAAATAATACTCATTGCCGCACAGCGTTGCCACCGCCATATCCGTCCGCGCCGCTAAAATGTGAAGCGCGGGGCTGATGGCGGTGTTTTGAATATCCACTTCATTCTTTGCGTCTGTCTCTTCCTCAGCGAACACACCAACCGTCATCATCGCTCCCAGCATTACAAGCAATAGTGCCGCACAAAGAATTGCCCAAACGCGTTCCCGGCGCCGGCTTTGATTCACTTTCATCCAAGATTCCACCTTTCATTTTAAGATACTTTGCATCACCATCCTATGCACGGCCGCATAAATTTATGTATTTAAAGCCTAAATTACCGCCCTTTTCCATGCGCGTGAAAAAAAGCAAAGTTTTTTGACATTTTGCAAAATTTCCTCTTGCATTTTTTGTTAAAATGTGCTATATTATTCCTCGTGCGCGATCAGACACCGATTTTGCCGATCGCAGAAAGGACACACACCATGCAACTGACTCACGCGCGTCGGGTACATAGATATCACCCGCACCGTCATCATATATTGACCGCCGTTTTCTGTTGGATACGAAAAAACGCCGTGCTTTGCGTTGCCATCGCGGCCGCACTTATCACCTCCCTTATTGTGCCTCCCGACACCGCCTATCTAAGCTATTTTGATCTTAAAACGCTCAGTTGCCTATTCTGCACGCTGGCCGTTGTCTGCGCCTTGAAGAATATCCGCTTTTTCACCATTTTGGCGCACCGCATCGTCCGCGTTACAGGCAACACTCGCACAGCCGTCTTGACGCTGGTGCTCATCACCTTCATCGGCTCCATGCTGATCGCCAACGACATGGCGCTTTTGACCTTTTTGCCCCTCGGCTTTTTCATCCTGAACTGCACAGGTAAGCAAAAGCTCATGGCGTTTACCTTCATCATGCAGAACATCGCTGCCAATCTCGGTGGCATGCTCACTCCGTTCGGCAATCCGCAAAATCTATATCTCTATTCCCATTTCAACATTCCCAACAGCGAATTTATCACCATCATGGCGCCGCCCTTTGCGCTCGCTACCGCTTTGATCGTCGTATGCTGTCTTGTCTTCGTTCCGTCGGAAAAGATCGCTGTGGCAGAAGGAGAAGAAGGAAAACTGCCTGCCAAAAGAACGGCGTTGTACCTTGCTCTGTTTGCGCTGTCTATCGCTATCGTTTTCCGCACCATTCCCTTTTGGGTCGGTCTGATCATTATCCCTGCCGTGCTATTGTTTGCCGACCGAAAGGCACTGAAGCAGGTCGATTATCCGTTGCTTTTGACCTTTGTTTGTTTCTTTATTTTTGCAGGCAACATGGGACGCATGGAGGGCGTTCGTTCGTTGTTCTCCGTCCTGCTTGACAAAAGCGTTCTTTTATTCAGCACGCTATCCTGTCAATGCATCAGCAACGTACCGAGTGCCATTCTGCTCTCGCAGTTTACGGACAATTACCGTGAGCTCTTGCTCGGTGTCAACATCGGCGGTGCCGGCACGCTGATCGCCTCGCTCGCAAGTCTTATCACCTTCCGCGAGTATATTGCCCACAATCCCGGCAAGTCCGGGAGCTACATTCTGCGCTTCTCGGCCTTCAATTTCGCTTTTCTTGGCGTGTTGCTGCTGTTTGGCTACTTGCTGTTGGTTTAACTTGATCTGACCACCAAAGAAAAATCTTTGGTGGTTTTTTCTATTTCTTTTTTGAAATTCAACCGTCGTTAGAAAAATTCTCTCCAAATGAGTTATTGATTTC